>DATLIL010000704.1:0-10649 GCA_035539475.1 Polyangiaceae bacterium | reverse complement strand
CGCTCGCGCTCGAGGTCGGCGAGCTCGGCGCGGAGCTCGTTCTGCGGGTTCGAGCGCGGTGGCGGGGGCGCGGTGGGTCGGCTCTCGAGCTCGATGGTCGGCTCGCTGTCGAGAGAGCGCCGAGGATTCAGGGGACGCGGCTGGCTGACGGCGATCGAGGTCTTGTCCGGGGCCAGGTGCTCGGGCTGGATCGGGCCCTGCTGCGCCAGGAGCACCGCGCGCTCGACCAGGTTCTTGAGCTCGCGTACGTTGCCCGGGAACTCGTATTCGAGCATCCAGCGGATCGCCCGCTCGGAGAAGCGCGCCGGGCTGTTGCCCTGCCGACGCGAGGCATCGACCGCGAACTCGGTGGCGAGCTGCACGATCTCCGAGCGCCGCTCGCGCAGCGGGGGCAGCTCGAGCGTGATGCCGTTCAGCCGAAAATACAGGTCAGCGCGGAACTTGCCGTAGGCGATGAGCTCGGCAAAATCCAGGTTCGTGGCGGCCACGAAGCGCACGTCGATGCGCGTCGGCTTGAGCGAGCCCACGCGCATGACCTCGGCGCTACCGAGCGCGCGCAGGAGCTTGGCCTGGATCGGCAGCGAAAGCTCGGTCACCTCGTCGAGCAGCACGGTGCCGCCGGCCGCGGCCTCGAGCAGGCCTGGTTTGGCCTGATTGGCGCCCGTGAACGCGCCGCGTTCGTGGCCAAAGAGCTCCGATTCGACCATCGATTCGGCCAGCGCGGCGCAGTTGATGCGGACGTAGGGCTTGCTCGCGCGGCCCGAGCGCTGGTGAATGCGCTCGGCCATCACCTCTTTGCCGACGCCGGTCTCGCCGTGCAGGATGACCGGGAGCGTGGAGCTCGCGACCAGATCCACGAGGCGGTGGAGGCGTTCCATCGCGGTCTCGCCGCCGGGCCCCGTGCTCTCCGCAGCCTCGGTCCGTTGACCCGCCTGCAGCAGCACGAGCGCGTCGCCGAGCTCGATCATGCTGCCCGGATGCAGCGGGGCGCGCTGTCCGGCGCCGAGCTTTTGCCCGTCGACCACGGTGCCGTTGGAGCTGCCGTTGTCCTCGATCTGGGGCGGCGAGCCGTCGTACACGGTGGCGTGCTCGCGCGAGACGGCCGCCGCGCCGATACGCAGGTCAGCCTTCAGCGAGCGGCCGAGGACGACCCGCCCCCCCGCCTGCAAGATGCCGCTGGTCGAGCCACCTTCCCAGACCGCGACCAGCCTTGGCCGTTTCGCCAGTCCCGGGTCGGGGGCGATGTGCGACACCGTCTCGTCGTCCGCATCCACGATGCGCGGCATCAAGCAATGAGTGTACCTGGCCCCCGAGCTTGGGCCCAGGGGGTCATGCCGCGGCGCGCGATTCGCTACAACCAGCCGGCTTTTCGGTACCAGTCGACCGTCAGGCGGATGCCCTCTTCGAACGAGACCTTGGGCTCCCAGCCGAGCTCACGCCGCGCGCGCGAGCCGTCGCAGACCCACTGCTCGAAGAGCTCGTTGCACTTGTCGCGGGTCAGCATCACTGCCTTGCCGCTGAGGCGGCCGAAGAGCTCGGAGCCGAAGGCCGCCGTCTCCACCACCTTGCGCGGTAGGGGGATGCGCAGCCGGGCGCGCTGGGCCATGGCGCTCTCGGTCAGCATGATGAGCTCCTCCATGGTGTGCACCGCGCCGTCGTCGATGTGATAGGCCGTGCCGCTCGGCTTGTCGGCGTCGAGCACCGCGATGCAGGCCGCGCCGCAGTCGGCGCCGTAGATCATGCTGAGCCGGTTCTGACTCGGGCCGAGCAGCGGCAGCACGCCGAGCTTGATCGATTTGAAGAAGGCGAGGATCTCGCGATCGCGCGGGCCGTAGATGGCCGGCGGCCGCACGATGGTGAGCGGGATCTGATCCTTCTTGCTGAGCGCTGCTCGCTCGGCGGCGAGCTTGCTCTTGCCGTAGCTGGTCACCGGGCGCGGTTCGGCGTCTTCCGGGATGGCCCCACCCGAGACATCGCTCGGGCGCAGCGCCGCCAGGCTCGAGACCAGGACGAAGCGCTTGAGCGTGGAGCGGTTCTCCACGGCGGCCTCGAGCAGGTTCTCGGTGCCGCCACGGTTGACGCGCATGAACTCGTCGGCGCTGCGCGCCTTGACCAGCCCCGCGGCGTGCACGATGCCGGTCACGCCCCGGGCGGCTTCCAGCACGCTCGCGCGATCGTCGACGGCGCCGTAGGCGAGCTCGACCTCGGGCAGCGAGCTCAAGAACTTGGTGTCACTGCTCTTGCGCACCAGGACGCGTACGCGCCGGCCCGCCTGTGACAGCTGTTCGGCCACGTGTGAGCCGAGAAATCCGGAACCACCGGTCAGAAGGATCGTCATGGTGCTCGCTCAGATCTCTTTCTCGTACAGGCGGTACTTCTTGTAGATTTTGCCGCCCATGAACTTGATGCCGACGTTGACCGGCGCGTTGTCCTCGAGCGTCCAGCTGAGCTCGCCCCAGCGGATGCCGACGTGTTTTCCGGACTGGTTCAGCTTGGCGTAGAGGTACGTGCTGAGGCCGGCGTACTTGCGCTGGTTCCGGTATTTCTTGCGGATACCCAGGATGAGCAGGCGCGCCGTCTTCGGCCCCTCCACCTTCAGCCGCCACAGGAGCTTGGGCAAGCCGAACGGTACGAGCTTGCCCTTGAAGTCGCGGATCAGCTCGTTCACGTTCGGCAGCGCCACCGCCACCGCCGCGGGCTCACCGTCGATTTCCGTGATGTAGGTCAGCTCCGGAATGCCGATCAGGCGCATGTCCTCGGCCATCTTCGAGAGCTCGTTCTCCGTGTACGGCACGAAGCTCCAGTTGTCGCTCCACGCGTCGTTGAAGATGTCCATGATCGTGCGCACCTCGGCGTCGAGGTTCTTCATGTCGACGTGGCGCGAGCGCACCTCCGGCATGGCGTCGATCTCGTCGTGCGCCTTCTTGGCGCGCGGCGGCAGCTCGCCGACCACGTAGCGCCAGGCGTAGGCGTCCTTGGCCTTGGCCAGGCCGGCCTTCTCGATCAGCGCGCCCTGGTAGGGGCGGTTGTGCGGCATCAGCAGCATGGGCGGCGTGTCGAAGCCCTCGACCAGGCAGCCCATCTCGTCGTTGATGCTGAGTGAGAACGGCCCGCGCATCTTCTTCATGCCGCGCGCGCGCAGCCAGTTCGCCGCGGCCTCCAGCAGCGCCCCCGAGACCTCCGGATCGTCGATCGTGTCGAGGAAGCCGAAGTAGCCGCAGTCCTCCTTGTTACGGGAGACGTGCTCGCGATCGATCTGCGCGGTGCAGCGTCCGACGCACCAGTTGTTGCGGTACGCGGTGAAGATCGTGCCCTCGGCGTGCTCGAAGAAGGGATTCTTCTTCGACAGCCGCTGCTTCAGATCCATGTCCAGCGGCCGGACGTAGTTGGCGTCGTCGCGGTAGATGTAGTCGACGACGTCGAGGAAGGGCTTCAGGTCTCCGCCGAGCGGCGTCTCACGGATTTCCACCGACATGGCCCGGCGGGTTACCGCGAGGCGGCAGGTGCGTCAAACTTCGCCCGCCTATTGCGGAGGGGGTGGGAACAAACCGGTCAGGCGCCGCCTGCCGCGCTCCACGGCGCCAGCTTCACCCTGCCGCAGAGGCAGTGGCAGAGGCAGTGGCAGAGGCAGCGCCAGAGACAGCGGCAGCGCCAGAGACAGCGGCAGCGCCAGAGACCTGATGCCGTTGCTGACCCTGATGCTGTTGCGGACCCTGATGCTGTTGCTGACCCCGATGCTGTTGCTGACTCTGAGCCGAACGGCGCTGGATTGCCCATGCCGGATCGGGGCCGCGCTTCGCGCGTTGCCCCTACGGGTGAGATCGGCCGCCTTCGGCGTTGCCTGTTGACGGCCGCGTTTTACGGCGCCGGGACGAACTCGCTCTACGGCTTGCGTTCGTTCGGGCCTTTCGATTTTGCCGGTGTGCTCGGCCGCGTCAAGGCCGCTCGCTGCGCTCGCGCAGCCTTCGGCGGTGCGTTCGCTGCGCTCACGCAGCCTGGACTCGGCCTGCGCGCACACGGCCTTCGGTCCTCGGCCGAAACGAATCGGTCGAAAGGAAGAACATCATGCTCAAAGTCGCTGAGGTCGCATACGAAGTCATCGCGGAGCTTCGCCCACTCTTGCCGCTCATCAAGCGTTCGGATCGATCGCTCGCCGATCAACTGCTCCGCGCTGCAAACAGCATGGTGCTCAACATCGGCGAGGCGCAGTACTCCGACCCGGGCAACCAGCGCGCGCGCTTCTACACCGCGGCGGGCAGTGCTAACGAAACGCGCTCGGCTCTCCGGCTCGCTACCGCCTGGGGCTACGTCACGGTTGAACAGATCGAGCATTCTCGAAGGCTCCTGGACGAAGTCATGGCCATGCTCTGGTGCCTCTCGCGTCCGCAGTAGGCAAAGGAGGGCGACACCCCGGCTTCCCACCGCCACGGCGCGCCTACCGAGCCCGCCGTGGCAGCAGGACGCATCGCCCGTGAGTGACCTTCCAGAGGATCGCGACAACACGATCGGTCACGTTTCAAGTGCGTTCCGCGCTCAGCGATTCGAGCGCAACGCTGACGAAGGTGATCGCAAGCGCGAGATCCAGGATGAAAAGCGTGAAGACATAGGGCATGGCCGGGAACTGTCGTGAGTCCACGCACGCCAGGGTCGTAGCAGCAAGGGCCGCAAGGCCGCCGATTGCGGCGACAAGGGTGGGCGGAACGATGCGTCGTGCAATCGCGACGGCGGCAACGGTCGGGACGAGCCTGATCCCGATCAGGCTCCCGAGCACCCTCGCAAAGAAGGTCAAAGGAAGCACGTGGGCGACGACGTGCGAACCGTAGAGCGTTACGGGGACCATGCTCAATGCTGAGGCCTCGAGCAAGAACCGCGTGGTCACGACAGCGAACGCTAGCAACCCAGCAAGCCACACGACTTCAACAGGCCAGCTCGTCGGGCGTGGTCGAAACCCATTCGGCCCGCGAGAGCGCGATAGTCGCCAGATCCGGCGAGCCTTCGCCAGGCCGAACACGCCACCCAAGAGCATCGCGGGTCCGCTGCGAATCAGCACGCCAGCGTCCGCGGTGTTTGCGGGGGAGTAAGCAAACAACGTCGTCATGCTTCCGACGAGGACCGCCGCCAGGCTGCCCAAGAGAAGCACGATCGCGATGAGCGTCAGGAAGCGGGAGAGCAGCGTTCCCTTTTGACCATCCGCCGCCATATCGCTCCGCCAACGTACTCATGACGCTCGTCAACTGCAACGCCTTGCACCCCGTCGGTGTCCAGCCAAGGTCAGACGTCGTTTCGACTCACCGCATGGATCTCCTCGGAGCAAGGCTCTCCGCGGAAGACCGTGTGACGGGTCTCGCAATAGCGAAACCCAGCTCGCTGTAGGAGGCGGACACTTGCGGCGTTCCGAACGTCCGTGATGCCGAGAATGCGCTCTACGCTCGTCAGGCCAAAGAAGAGTTCCAGGGCTTTGCGGACTGCTTCCGTAGCGATGCCGCGGCCCTGAGCGGACGGGGCGAGAGTAAAGCCGATTTCCCCGGAGAGTCCGTCAGCGGCGAGAAAGAGACCGATGTCTCCGATCAGTTGATCGCCGTCTGGGTCAGCGATACCGAGCTGAACCCAAGCGTCCGGCGTGAACAGAGGCGCATCGTTCATCACGGCGAGAAACGCGGCCGCTTCTTCGTCGGACATGATTGACCAGCCCTGGAAGCGGCCAAGTTCTGGCATCGAGCGGTAAGCCTGGAACGGGGCCAAGTCACCCGGTCGAAGACGACGGAGCTGCCCACCTGGGAAAGCGCTCGGCAGTGGCGAGCTAGTCCGGTCTTGCACGACGCCCAACGTACTGGCGCTCAGCTGCGGGCGCCAGTTCGGTGACGTGTCCTTCCACCTACTTGGTGCTTGACGCGTTTTCGAATGATGATCGTCATTCGGGCTCGCCCGTCGCGATCTCCGCCGCTCGCAGGGCCCAGGCGACCCGCCGCAGAGCGTTGATGCAAGCCGACGACTTCGAAGCTGTTTCGACGCGTCATCGCGCGCGAGCGTGGCAATACGGAGCTTCGAAAACCAGGGTGTAGGGTGCTTGTCATGCAAACGAGCACGAATCTCGCCGTTTCGTTCTTTGCAACGCAGTCGCTGGCTGGGCTCTCCGACACTGAGCTCGTCTCCGCCACGCGCGGCCTCGTCGGGCGTTCGAACCAGCTTCTCGCCGCCCTGCTCGCTCACCTCGGGGAGGTCGATGCGCGCGGCCTCCATCGCAGCAAAGCCTGCGCCAGTCTCTACACCTATTGCATCTACGACCTACGCTTCTCCGAAGACGAGGCCTACCGTCGGGTCACCGCCGCCCGCCTCGTGCGCCGCTTTCCGGCGCTGCTCGAGGCCATCGCTACCGGCGAGCTGCATCTCACGGGCCTTCTGATGCTCGGCCCGCATCTCACCGAGCACAACCTCGTCGAGGTCCTGGCCCGCGCCAAGCACCGCACCAAGAAGGAGCTCGCCCGCCTCGTGCGCCAGCTCGATCCGCTGCCCGAGGTGCCAGCGCGCATCGAGCCCCTCGGCCCCGCGCCAGCGCGGTTGAACCACGCCGCTCCGACGTGGAGCGTGTTCGTCCAGTCGTTCGCGCCCGTTCGCGAGCTCGAGCCCGGTGACCGTCCGCGCGAGTGGGGGGCGACCAGCGCCGAGACCATGATGAACGACGTCGCAGAACAACCGGTCGCCCCCGCTCTGGAAGCCCCCGCGCCAGCGCGGCTCGAGCCCGAACGCTACAAGGTGCAATTCACGGCGAGCGAGGAGTACGTGAAGCTCGTCGATGAAGCCAAGGCCTTGCTCTCTCATTCCGATCCGCGCATCAGCCTCGACGAGCTCCACCTGAGAGCGATGCGTGCGCTCGTGGCCGAGCTGCAGCGCAGCAAGCAGGCCGCGACCGCAAAGCCTCGGTCACCTTCGAAGCGTTCTCCCCGTGCATCCGCGCCTGAGGCCAAGCAGGAACAACCGCGCCAGCGCGGAAGATACGTGCCCGCCGCCGTTCGCCGGGCGGTCTTCGCGCGTGACCAGGGGCGCTGCACCTACTGCGACGAGACCGGCCAGCGTTGCCGTGAGACGCACGGACTCGAGCTCCACCACCTGAGAGCCTTCGCTCTGGGCGGTGAGCACACCGCAGAGAACATCACGCTACGGTGTCGCGCACACAACATGCTCGCGGCCGAGCAGGATTTCGGGAAGGACCTCGTCGAGCGCGCCAAGGATTCGAGCGATCATCAGACCTGGGTGGTCACCCGCAGCGGAAACTCGTCGAGTGCGACGCCTCGTTTGGGCAGCTAGCGCGTCGTAGCGTTGCGCCAGGCTTCGAAAATGGCCAGGGCTTCGGGCTCGAGCTGGTGTGACCAGCCATCGAAGCTCCGGGATAGCGGAAGCGCGTCGAGCAGATCACGCGCCTGGCTCAGGGACGATGGCGCGATCCACCAATCGCACTGGTCGTCGCCGGCCCACAGAAGGATGGAACCGAGAGAGCTCGAAAAGCGATGCACGAGAGGTGTTGGCCAACCGTACGTCTTCGGTCCGCAGGAGAACGTCTGCTCCAGCTCGGAAAGCGTGGCAGGTTCGAGCGGCTCCGCCTGAGCGGTGAACAGTGCGCGCTCGAGCAGCAGATGGTCACGCACCTGGCAGTCGAGCCACGCCGAGAAGGACGGCGCGGCCGTTTGCCATTCGGGCGGATCGCCCGAGTCGACCTCGACGAGCACTTCCGGATCATCGCTTCCGTCGAGTCGAACCGCCCAGGTGCACACGCCCTGGTTCTCGACCATGAACGGCAAGATGACCGGCGCGTCGAGACTGCGCTTGCGCCATGGGGGACGCGACATGGCCTCGACTTCGATCGGCTGGTCGCAGTTGCTGAACTGCGCCAGGAGAGCTGGCCAGAGATTGGAGACGAGCAATTGACGGAGCGAGAGCGGAACACGACGCCCCAGCTCAGCCTCCAGCGACCGAACGCGAGCTTCCGCAGACGGGGACATTTCGAGTTTCTGCCCCGCGAGCTCAAGGGCTTGCTCGTGATACGCGGTCAACGCCGAACGCTCCAACCTGTCTGCCCAACGTACCGGCAATAGTCCGCAGCGGCAAACCTCTCAGGGCTTGTAGTCCTCGTACTCCCAGTTCATCTGGAGCCGTAGCCCTTCCTGCATCTCGGCCCAGTTCCTGCCGGCGCAGGCGTTCAAGCGCCGCTCAATCTCTCGGAGCACCTCCGCCCAGGAGTACTCCTGCACGACGATTGGCGCAGGCTGGTTACCCTTCGGCTTGATGCGGCGACCTTCCGGCGATTTCAAACCGTCCGGCATGGCCACACACACCTGGAAGTTGTCTGCGCCATCGCTATCGGGCGCGCCGATCGATAACGTCAGCCAGTAGCAGACCGCGGAAGATGCCGGCACCCAGCTCTCGATGTCGTCGATCTCGGAGCAGTCGAAACTCTTGAGAACAGGAGCGCGAGCCTCGCCCTTCCTGGTCCTGGTCCGTCGCGACATGTTTGCCTGGCCAACGTACTGGCAGTGATCCGAGTGGCACAAGGGCAATGGGCGGGGCCGCATCTGTCCGCTGCGGCGTCCAGTCGGCGACCCTGGTCCTTGTCGACAGTTCGTCGCTCGAGGAAGCGCGACAGGCGGTGCCGTGGGCGGTGTGTTCCCAAACAAAAATACGCAACGGAGTCGTGCGCGGGAGCGTGCTTTCACGCAGCGTTGCGCCTTGAGCGTCACGCCAGAGTTCCTATGCTTTCGGATCATGCCGATGACGTTGCGGCCAGCTTACGAGACGGCGAGGTTGAAGCTGGCTCGCATCCGTGTGGATGGGCAGCAGGCGCGCTCGCTCGCGGCGCAACGAGCGGTCCAGATCAGTGCGGATGCGCTCGACGTCGAACGGGTTGGGTTGTGGCTGCTGCAGGCCGGTGACCGCAAGCTCACCTGCGCGCACCAGTACGTGCGTTCGAGCGCTCTGCATACGGCGGGGCCGGAGCTGCTCACGGCGCAGTTTCCGGCGTTCGTGGCGGCGCTGCGTGAACGTCGCGTCATCGCTGCGTCCGATGCTCGTAGTCATGTGCACACACGCGAGCTCGTCGATGCCTACCTCGAGCCCATGGGCATCGGGGCGATGCTGTGCGCGCCGATCATTCGCGATGGTCACTTTGCTGGCATCGTGTGTCACGAGCACGTCGGTGGCACACGGTCGTGGCAACAGAAGGAGATCGATTTTGCTTGCTCGGTAGCCGACATGGTGGCGCTGATCCTGGAGCAGGCGGACCGGGTGGAGCTCGAAGCCGCACTGCAGGCGCAAGCCGAGCTCAGGCTCGAAAGTCAGAAGATGGAAGCGCTGGGGCGACTCGCGCGCTCGGTCGCCCATGACTTCAACGGCCTGCTCACCGTGATCAATGGCGTCGGAGGCGAGCTCGGCGCCATGGGCGAGGGCTTGGCCAGGCAGGCGGCGGAGCTCTTGCACGTCGGCGAGCTGGGCGCGCGCTTGCTGGAGCAGCTGCTCACGTTCGGACAGGAGCAGGCCGTGCCTGTGGCTCCCACGGCGCTCGACAGCGTGCTGCTGGCGCTCCGTCCAGTACTGGTTTCGCTGGTCGGCGCAGATACCCGGTTCACGCTCGAGATACTCACCGAGCGAACCAAGGTCATGCTGAGTCGCGCTGCGCTCGAGCAGATCGCGCTCAACCTGTGCACCAACGCTCGAGACGCGGTGCGCGGCAACGGGCGCATTGCAGTGCGCCTGCGTGACGCAGAAGCTCACGAGGAGCTCGGCGTCGATTGCCTGGTCATGGAGGTCGAGGACAACGGCCAGGGCATGGACGAGCAAACGGCCAACCGAGTCTTCGAGCCGTACTTCACGACCAAGGCACACGGCCACGGCCTCGGGTTGTCGCTGGTTTACGGGGTTGTTCAGGGCGCGGGCGGTCACATTATGTTCGAGAGTGCGCCCGGTCACGGCACGCGCTTCGTCGTTAGCTTTCCTCACGCGCCGGATTGAAACTCCAGTGGCGACGCCGGACGACCTACCCACCGCATTCGCTCCGACCATCGCAGCACCCGCGGCACCCGTGGTGCCCCAGCGCTCTGCGATCAGGCGGGAGCGCACGCCGTGGACGTCCGTCATGCCCCGCCGCGGTCCCGTCGCCGCGGGCGTCGTCGTCCTGGCCGTGGCGGTGACGGCCGTCGGCATCGCGGGATACTGGCGGATCGAGCGCACCGCCAAACGCGAAACTGCCGCACATCTCGATGCGACGCTCGGCGCAGCGATCGCTGGAGTTCGAGAGTGGCTGGAGTCGAGCCAGGGCGTTGCGGAGCTCGCCGCCGGCGATCCACGCCTGGTGAACATGGCGGCTTGCCTGAGCGCAGCCATTCCGGACCCGGCGTCATGCGATGCCAGGCAGGTCGAGAGCATCCTGGACCCCTACCTGCGAGCAGGGGACTTCGAGGATTTCTACCTGGTCAACCTCCGGCAGGGGCTGCTCGCCGGTGCGCTACACGGGCCAGCTCGCGGAGAGCTCCCTCAAGGCTTGGCCGACCGCCTGTGGCCCTTGCTCGAAGCGCCAGCGCGTCCGGATGAGCCCGGCGGGGAGCGCTCGTTCCACGCGCCGCTGCTGGCCCCGGAAACGCCGGTCCTGACCATGGCAGCAC
>DATLIL010000703.1:0-2255 GCA_035539475.1 Polyangiaceae bacterium | reverse complement strand
CCCTGGGGTACGGGTATCGGCGTCGAGGCCGGCTACACGCTGCCGAACGCGCTCTATCTCGGCGGGAACTTCGACTACTTCTTCGGCGAGAAGCAGGAGACCGACGGCCTCTCGCTCGAGGCGAACATCTGGCAGCTCATGGCCGAGGTCGGCTACGACCTCGGTTTCGGCGAAGGTCCCTACTTCGTCGTCAGGCCCAAGGCGGGCCTGGGTGTCGCCGGACTGAGCAGCGAGTCGTGCCTCGGCAACCTCGGCTGCGAGAGCGACTCGCAGACGAACTTCGCGATCGCACCTGGCGCGACGTTCATGCTGCTGACGAAGAGCGTCTCCTTGTCGCTCGACCTTCGCTACGACATGATCTTCGCGGAAGAGGAGACGCTCAACGCGCTCCTGTTCAGCATCGGCATCGGCTTCTAGCCGATCACTGGATCCAGCGTGCAAGTACGCAGGTGATGTTGTCGGGGCCGCCGTTCTCGTTGGCGCCCTCGATCAAACGCTGCGTGGCAGTCGGCAGATCCGGCGAGGTGAGCACGATGTCGAGCATGCGCTGATCGGAGACGGGGCCGCACAGGCCGTCGCTACAGAGCAGCATGGCGTCGCCGGGGCGTGGCGATTCGAAACGTGTGTCGACCTTCACCGTGTCTTTCATACCGAGCGCCCGCACGATCACGTTCTTGTGCGGAAAGTTCGCGATCTCGGCCTCGGTGAGGTGCTTCATCTTCTTGTAGTCGTTGAGCAGCGAGTGGTCCTCGGTGAGCTGCTCGATGGCGCCTTCGCGGATGCGGTAGACGCGGCTATCGCCGACGTGCGCGACGTAGATGCCGTCCTCGACCGCGAACAATGCCGCTAGCGTCGTGCCCATGCCGCGCTGCTTGGCGTTGCGCTGCGCCGTCTCGTAAATGCGCAGGTTGCACAGCTTGATGCCGGTGATGAGCCGGTTTTCCTCGTAACCCTTCTGGCGGTCCATCTTGTACGGCCAGGTCCGCTCAGGGTCGTCGGCGGTGGACGCGAAGAAATCCTTCAGCGTGTCGACCGCCATCTTGGAAGCGACTTCGCCCGATGCGTGGCCGCCCATGCCGTCGGCGACCACGTACAGGCCATACTCCGCCATGATTGCGAAGTTATCTTCGTTGTGGCTGCGCTTACGGCCTACGTCGGTTTGGCCAGCAACCTCGATGCGAAGGGGCCGAGACACTGAATTCCGTGGGAAAATCGGGCCGATAAGTGACCCGAGCGCACTATCCTCCTCGGCCCCCAGGATTCTGTCAATGTGGTCCGGGGGATTCGGCCGCGCGGCCCGTCAGTGTGACTCACTGCGGCTTGGGCGGGCTCTTTTTGGGGCGGTCGTTCGAATCAGGCGCGGCGCGCAAGACCAGGGTGAGATGACGGAAGCGACCTTGGCCAAAGACGAGCAGGTCGACGTTGTCACCGACCGCGCGCTTGCTGACGGCTTCGGCCAGCGCCTCGGGCGTCGGAACCGGAACGCCGTCGACCGCGACCAGCAGGTCGGCGTCCGTGGCCGAACCAGACTTCAGACCGGCGGCCGCTGCCGGGCTCTGTGGGTGAACACCGATCACCCGCACGCCGCGAGCAGGACCGTTTTCGGCGGTTGCGCCCTGGATGCCGAGCCACGGCGCCGGGGGCACCGCGCCGGCGGGGGCGTTTCGCAGAAACGCTCGCACGGCGCTGACCGGAACGCCGTAGGGCACCTGGGTGCAGACCTGGCCGGCGCCGGGAGCGCAGGCGCGGGCGACGACCGCCACGACCTCGCCCTTGTCATCGAGCACGGGGCTACCGAACTCGGTCGTCTTGAAGCGGCTGCCGAGCTCGAGCGCGTCACGCAGGAGCTCGCTGTCGCCGCCGAGCAACGTGCTCTGACCCTTCACGATGGTCCGCGCCAGGGCGAGCGACTTGTCCGAGACGAGCGAAAAGGCGCGCACGGCGCTGCCTGCTTCGATGGCCGGCTGGCGCGACGCCTTGAGGCCCTTCTTCCAGCGTGCGCTCTTCGGGATCAGGAGCGCGAGGTCCCAGGCGCGGTCGGAGTGACCGATGCGCACCTGCGTCACCGTGCCGTCGGCGTAGCGAGCATCCACGTTGTTGCCGTGGGTGAGGGGTGAGAGCGCGGTCAGGATCCGGCCGTCGCCGTTGAGCACGGTGCCGAGCCCGAGCACCTTGCCGCCGCGTTCGAGGGTGACCACGCCCTGGCGCGCGACCTCGAGCGGGTCGCCCGGGGCGCGCACCGACTCGGGCGCTGC
>DATLIL010000702.1:0-9869 GCA_035539475.1 Polyangiaceae bacterium | reverse complement strand
GGTTTGCGTCGAAGGCGCTGGACGCCTCGCGCACCGGCAGAGCGACCTCGAGCTCTTCGCTGACGGGCTCGGCGGCGGGCTCGGCGGCGCGCACGTCGAGCTCGAGCTCCGCGCTGCCGGCCTCCGGCAGCTCGATGGTCTCACCGAGCTGCTCCGGCGTGGGGCCGCGTTCGAAGGCCTCGCGGATGTCGGGCAGGCGCGGCGACTCGAGGGCCGCCGCAGTCGGCATGGCCTCCTGAGGTCCAGACTCCGGAGGCGGCGTCTTGATCGGCACCTCGTGCTCTTCGGCGGCTGCAGCCAGTGCCTCTTCCATCGCCGCTGCGCGTGGCCGCTGCGAGGACGCTGGCATTTCCTCGCCCGCCTCTTCCTCGTCTTCGTCGAAGTCGAGCTCGTCGTGGACCGGAATGTCGAGCTCCGGCGGCGGCTCCGACTTGCTCGCCTCCGGCGGCACGGAAATCAGATCGTCCTCACCGAGCTCCTCGCCGGTGAGGTCCGTCTCCTCGGTGCTGATCTCCACCTCGACGGCCTGACCGGCAAGCTGCACACCGGACATGGCGGGCAAATCGCCGCCGGGCGTGATCAGCGGAATGGCGGCTTCTTCGGCCTCGAGCAGCGCTTCGTCCCTGGGTGGGGGCTGCTGCGAGCGCGGCGGCGGAGGCTCGATCGAGATCGGCTCGACCACGGCGCTGCGCTGCTGAGTCGAGGTGTGCACCGGGATCGGCGCCTCGAGCAACTCGTCGACGGTGCGATCGAACGCCGCGTCCTTGGGCGGTGGCGGCGCGGAAGACGGAGCGCGTGTGGCGAGTGGCGTGGCGAGCACCGGAGCGGCGACGGGCGCCGTGACCACGGGTGCAACGGAGCGGGGTCGCGAGACGTTGCGCTGGATGCGCGCGAGCATGCCCTCGAGAGCGGCAATACGTTCCTGCGGAGTCACGGTTCACCTCGTGCTGCGCCGTCGTGCAGGCGCGCAATGACGTCGCTGTAAGAAGCGCCGGCGCCGAGCCAGGTGCGAACCTTCTCCACCACCGAGCGGCCGACGACCAGGAGGCGCAGATCGGGGTGATTGCGCTGGATCGGAACGACGCCGACGTCGCGACCAAACGCGCGCTGCAGCGCCCCTTCGACGACGGCAGCGAGAACCTCGTCGCCGTCGGGACCAAACGGAGCGTGCGAGAAGGTCACGACCAGGGCGCGGCCCCAGCGCTCGATGCCGAAAGACCCGAGCCCCATCAAGGCGAGCTCGCCGCCCAGGTGGTCGACGACGTCTTCGAGGCTGGCGCCTTCCGTCAAGCGCTCGCCGGCGCGGCGACCGGCCTCGCTGCCCAGGCGATGGGCGAAATCCTTGCGGCTGTCGGCGTCTGCAGCCTGAATCAAGGCCGCGATGGCGTCGGCCGGCAGCAGCAAGCGGGGGGCACCGCCCTCGAGCTTGACGAGACCGCGGGCCAGGTTGAACTCTACCGAGTGCGACGGATCGAAGCGCGGCGTATCCATAGGGTTTTACGGGGCTCTTCGGAAATCCCGAGAATGACAGTATAGGGCCCTGCCTTCGGAGAGTGTCAAATCCCGATGATTCCGCAGGCTCCGCGGCGACACTTTCATAAGCTCGGGGTGCCGCTTTTCGCGGCTTCGCTCGTCACGTTGCCCGCGCCGGCTGGCCCGCGCCAGGACCTCCCACCGCTATTTGGCGGTCCCTCCGTCTCGCAAGAAGACGCAGCTCCCCTCGATCCGGGCCTCCCCACCGGGTCGGCGTACAGCATAGGGCAGCGGCCCGAAGGTCTGGGGCCGGCCTGCTCGGCGCGAAGACCCGTCTGCGTGCATCCACGGGCCGGGGTCACAGCGGAGCACGCGCTGGCCGCGCTGGAGGCCGTCGAGAGCGCCTACGAACGCCTGGTGGACGCGCTCGGACTTCCGGCGCCGCTCGCTGACCACGGCCTGGGCGGCAGCGACGGCCTCGACGTCTATCTGGGTGGCGATCCCGGTGACGAGGTACTCGTGGAGCACGACGAACCCGAGCTCTCCGGCTTCGACCGCGCGAGTGCGTTTTGCCGCCTTCCTGCGCAAGACGGCGTTCTGCTCGCACGCGCCGCCACGCTGTGCGTGGGCGAGGCCATCGCGCTCGCGCTCGACGCGGGTGAGACGCCTCACCTTCGCCGCGCCTTCGCCACGGAGCTCTGGTGGATCATCGGGAGCCCCACGGTCTTCGACCTCGAGGCGATCGCGGAGCTACAGCTCCGGCCGGAACGCGCCGTCGTGCGGGGAGCGCGCGATCTTGCCAGCGAGGGCGCCGCGCTGCTCTTCGAGTACCTGGAGAGCACGCGCGGCGTGGCCGAGCCTGGCGTGCTCTCGGCAGCGCTGCTGGCGGCCTCCGGACAGCACACGACCTTCGACGAACCCGAGTGGAACAACGAACCGGACCTGATGGACGTCGTGCGTCACACACTCGACCGCGATCGCTCGCGGATGATGGCGCTCTACCGCGACTTTTGCGTGACGCGCATCTTCATCGGCGCCCGTGACGACGACCAGCACCTGCCCACCCTGCGCTGGTCCGGCACGTTCGCCGAGCCGCGCTTCGACTGGGTGCTCCCCTTTTCTTCGCTGCCCCGCCGCGTCCTTTTGACGCGACCGATCGAGCCCAGCGGCGCGGTGTTCGTGCGTCTGGAGCTCGATCAGGTGCCCAGCGGCGCCACTCTGGGCCTGCGCGCCGAATGGGAAGCACCGGTCGCTTTCGGCTGGACGCTGGTGCGAGTCGGGGCCGACGGCAAGGAGCTCTCGCGCGTCGATCTCCCCTTCCAGGAGCGCTCGACTCAGGTCGAAGGACGCGTCAGCGAGCTCGAGGGCGTGCGCTCGATCATCCTGGTCGGGACCTTTCTGGACGAGGTCACGCTGGCGCACCCCTTCGATCCCGACGTGGAGCCGTTCGAGCCGCACTCCGCCACCGTCTACTTCGCCAAGCTGTGAGGAAGGCGCCGAGCGCAAGCAGCGCGAAAGCGTTCGAGCGCGAGTGCGACACGCTGCAGCCGCCGCGCGCCGACACGCCATGCTCGGCGACGGCGTGGTCGACGGCGATCGGGATCGTCCGCGTCGCGATCGGGGCGTCATCGAAGAGCAGCGAGACCTCGAGCTCACCCCCTCCGCTCCCGGCCGGTGCCGCAACCGCAAACTGGTAGAGCCCGGGAGCCTGACGCGTGAGGGGGACGGCAACGGCGCCGCCCCGCACCTCGAGCGCGAGTCTGCGCGGGTCGAAGCCGTCTGCGGGCGCACCGTCGTCGTCGCGGAGCTCGGCCAGCACCCAGAGCGGCAACGTCGGATCCGGCCTGGCGAAGGAGGCCGCCAGCGCGAGCACGCTGGCGCTGCCGGGCACGCGATCGGCCGGGGAGTTCTCTGCGATCTGCGCCAGCAGCGTACCTTCCAGATCGAGCACCCCGGCGCCGACCTGTTGCTCGACGAGCACCACACCTTCCGGCTGCCGCGCTCCGGCCTGCAAGAGTGCCCGTGCCTGGTACTGGTCGAGCGTCGGATCGCGCTCGAACAGCAAAGCTATCGCGCCGGACACGAGCGGCGCCGCCATCGAAGTTCCCCCGGAGACAGCGTGGTAGTCGTCCACCACGAAGCATTCGGCGGCCACGTCCGGGGGACACACCAGGCCCGTGAACAAACCTGGCTGGCTCAGTGTGCGCGGATCGGCGAAGCTCGACATCGCGCCGATCACGTTGGCCCCGGGCGCGATCAGGTCCGGCTTCAAGACACCGCGCGAGTTCGGTCCGGCACCGCTGAAGTAAGCCGGCGTGTCGTCCGGTGCCGTCTGCAGCGAGCCGTGCTCGGGAAAGCTCACCAGGTTGCCCTCGTAGTCGGTCCACTCGGTGCGGTTGAGCGTCGCCCCGACGGCGATCAGATCGGGCGCCGACCCCGGAATGCCGACCGTGCCCTCCTTGAAGGCGCGCGGCAGCAGCGCCCCGGGCGAAAGCAGCGGCGACAAACCACCGTCGCTCTGCACCCAGATCGCGGCGCTGCCGTTGCCCGTGAGGCGCAGCGCGAACTGCTGCGTCGCCGGCCAGGAGCCCTCGATCGTGACCACTGCGCTACGCAGAGTCGAACTGGTCTGGTTGACGATGGTGATCTCGACGTCCTTCTCGTCGAGCGATCCGGAGCGACCCGGCAATAGCGGCTCGATCCACTGCTCGTCGCCATCGTCGAGACCGACGTTCAATACGTCGCCCTGTTGCTGGGTGATCCAGAGCTCGACCGTGCCACGCGTCACGTCGCCATCGGTCGGCGGCGTGAAGATAGGTACGCGGGCCTCCCCGCCCCGTGGAACGTGGACCTCGGTGTGGATCCCGAGCGGCGAAGGCAGCCCGAGGTCGACGCCGAACAGGCCCGCGCTGTTGCCGCCAGCGACCACCAGCGCGCGCCCGGGGTGGTCGCTGCCGACCAGGCTCGAGAGGCCTTGCTCGAAGGCCGAGCTGCCGTCGTGAGCGCCGAAGTCGCTGCCCAGGCTCAAGTTGACGACCGCCGGCATGCCGAGCTCCTCGGCGCGCTCGAACACGAAGCTCACCGCCTTGAGCACGTCAGAGTCGAGGATGCCGCCACCGCCCTCCGAGCGCGCCACACGCGCGATGATCAACGTGGCCTCGGGCGCCACGCCGACGTAGCGCGGAGGATCGTTCGACAGACCGTTGCCGGCTGCCAGCGAGGTGACGTGTGTGCCGTGCCCGAAGGGATCGCGCGGCTCGTCGTTGGTCGTGTCGTTGGCGAGCAGTGCATCGATGTCGTCAGCGCTGAACACCGCGCAGGTCGACTTCTCCGGATCTTCCGGGTCTTCGAGGCAATCGAGCTCGGCTTCGAGCTCCGGCTGGAGCCCTTTTTCACGGCGTGAGAAATCGAGCAACCAGCGCACGCGCGTCTGGCCGTCCGCTGTCTGAAAATCGGGATGCTCGAGATCCAGACCAGAGTCGATGATGCCGACGACGACGCCGCGACCGGTGAGACCGGTGCTGCTGCGAAAGTTCGAGGCGTGCACCCAGCCGTCGGCGCGATCCATCAGCAGGCGGCGCGGTGGTGACCACCACAGCGGGCCGCTCGCCTGAGCGACCAGCGCCGGCAGCTCGTCACGCCTGACGTCGAGCGCGAACCAATGATCGCCCGTGCGCACGGCCCCGGGCAGCGCCTGCTGCGTCAACAGTCCGACCCGCTCGCCCAGCGCTCTCGGTGGCTCTCGGCCGTCGAACAGCTCCAGCGCGCGCGTCAGATCGACCTGAGCGTTCACCCGCGCCGCCGGGAGCAGCCCGAGCAGAGCAGTCGTGACGGTGACGAGCGCCCGCAAGCAGTGGCCTCACATCGGCGGAACGAGGTGCTTGCGCGGAATGCGCTCGCTGCGCCCGCGGGCGAGCGCGAAACGCTGGACGAGCTCGCTACGCAGCGCTTCGAAGGGCAGGACAGCGTCGACCACGAGCTCGCTGGCGAGCTTCTGCAGATCGACGTCTTCGCGATACTCGTTGCGCAGCTTCTCGACGAAGGCGTCGCGCGCCGGCCCCTCGGGGACCTCTTGAATCTTGTTGTAGAAGACCGCGTTCACCGCGGCCTGAGCTCCCATCACGGCGATCGAGGCCGTGGGCAGCGCCAGGCAGGCGTCGGGATCGAAGGCCGGGCCGCACATGGCGTACAGACCGGCGCCGTAAGCCTTGCGCACGATCACGCTGATCTTGGGCACCGTGGCCTCGCTCATGGCGGCGATCATCTTGGCGCCGGCGCGGATGATGCCCTGGCGCTCGACCTTGGTGCCAATCATGAAGCCGGGCACGTCGGCCAGGAAGAGCAGCGGGATGTTGAACGCGTCGCACAGCCAGACGAAGCGCGCAGCCTTGTCGGCGCTGTCGACGAACAAGACACCGCCGAGGTGCTTGGGCTGGTTGGCCACGACGCCGACCACCTTGCCGTCGATGCGAGCGAAGCCGGTGATGAGCTCCTTGGCGAAGCGCGCCTTGATCTCCAGGAAGCTCGCCTCGTCGACCACCGCATCGATCACGCGGCGCATGTCGAAGGCCTTGTTCTCGTCGGCCAGCACCACCTCGGCCAGCGCCGGACCGCCCGGCTTGGGTGCACGCGGCTCCGCCCTGGGCGGCGTTTCGCGACAGTCTTGCGGCATGTACGCGAGGTAGCTCCGACCCCAGGCGATCGCTTCTTCTTCGCTGGCGCAGAGCACGTCGCCGCAACCCGACACGGAAGTGTGCATCTTGGCGCCGCCCATCTCTTCGAGCGTCACCTTCTCGCCGATCACCATCTCGGCCATGCGTGGCGAGCCGAGGTACATGCTGGCGTTGCCGTCGACCATGACGACGACGTCGCAGAACGCGGGGATGTAGGCCCCGCCCGCGGCGGACGGACCGAACAGCAAACAGATCTGCGGGATGCGGCCGCTCAGCGCGACCTCGTTGTAGAAGATGCGCCCGGCACCGCGCCGGCCGGGAAACATCTCCACCTGATCGGTGATGCGCGCACCAGCCGAGTCGACCAGATAAAATAGCGGACAGGACAGGCGCTGCGCGGTCTCCTGCAAGCGCAGGATCTTTTCCACCGTGCGCGCTCCCCACGAGCCGGCTTTGACCGTGGAATCGTTGGCCATGATCGCCACGGGGCGGCCGGAGACGCGACCGACGCCGGTGATCACGCCGTCAGCCGGCAAGTCTCCGGCGAGCGAATTGGCGAGCAGCGCGTCTTCCACGAAGCTGCCCTCGTCCACCAGCAGCCGGATGCGCTCGCGCGCGAAGAGCTTCTTCTGCTCGCTGTTCTTCTCGTGATACTTGGGCGCACCGCCCTGCTTGACCCGCGCGATCGCGCTCTTCAGCTTGTCGTCATCCATCTAGGGCGTCCTCACCAGCTTTTCGACGAGTCGTTCGGCTTCTGCCAGACGATCCGACGAATAGCCGACGACGACCTCGCGCACCACACCGGAGCGGTCGATGACGAAAAGCGTGGGGATGCTGAGCGCGCGCCAGGCGCGAGAAGTCTTGCCGGATTCATCGCTGGCCACGGCGTAGCGGATGCCGAACTCGACCGCCGCCTGACTGGCGAACACGGCCGGATCAGTGGTCACGCCCAGCACCTCGAGGCCCTCCGCTCGCCAGCGATCGTGCCAGGCGTTGAGCTTCGGTGCCGTCATCCTGCACGGCACGCACCACGAGGCCCAGAACTCGACCACCACCACCTTGCCGCGCAGCGCGCCGACGCTCAGCGGCACCGAGCCCTGCACCGCACTCAGCGCCGTCAGCGACGGCGCTGGCGAGCCGATGTAGGTCTTGCGCATGAGCTCGTCCATGTCGGGACGAGCTCCGAGCACGGCTTTGGCTAGGCGATCGGCGTCGCCGCGGCGAAAGGCCAGCGCCACACGCGCGCCCGCTCGCCGCTGGGCGATCAGGCGCACGACGTCGTTGGGGCGGGACACGGCCTCGCCGTCGATGCTGAGCAGGACATCACCCGCCGCGAGACCCGCCCGCTCGGCTGGCGAATCCGGCGTGACGTCGCGAATGGCGACCCCTGCCTCGTTGGGTTCGCGAGCCGCGAGCTCCACTCCGAGCCAGCCCGGACCGTCGGGGACCGGTGCCTCGCTCTCCGGCTCGGCCTCGGGCGCGGGTTCTTCCCCGGGCTCCGGCACCGCGACCGTTGCCGGTGTACGGGCCTTGGTGCCGCTCGTGCTCGTCGAGCTCGCTTCGCTGACGCAGCCCGCTGCGAGCAACACGGCAGCCAGCACGATTCCGCGGGGCCGACGGAGCTCCACCACGACGTGGTACCATGCGGCCCTGCGACGCGCAGCTCCGCTCCTCATCGCCCTGCTGGCGGGCTGCAGTTCGGCCGCCGCGCCACACGCGCGCGAGCGCGCAAAAGTGCCCGCTCCCCGCCGAGAGGCCGAGCCACCGCGACAGCCTTGGCCCGAGTTCGCTGAAGTTTCAGCGTGGCCGGCCCTGAACGCGACGACGTTTCGCTCACGCGGGCACCTGGTGCAGCCCGACTTCGTCGATGTTCGGATCAACCCGGAGGCGCGGCCGCTCTACCTCGGGCTCGTGACGGACACGGTGCTGCCCGCCGGCACCACGGTCGCTCTCTTTTTCACCGACCAGCCAGGGCGCGAACGCGGCCCGATCTTCGTCATGGAGAAGGTGGACCAGAGCTGGCGCTACTTCGGCACCGATGAGCGAGGGGGGATCGACCCGAAGCTCGACGCGGAGACCTGCGCCCGCTGCCACGCCGGGGCGAGCGCTGACGGTGTTTTTGGCCTGCCGCGCGGCGTGGAACCCTCGCCGACAGGACTGCCGGCCGAAAACTGAGCCGGGGAATGCCCCAGGGATTCGCAGCGTTACGACTACCAAACGCTGCCAGAACCCATTCAAGGCACTGGCAAAGTCTCTCCGGCTCCCCCAGAATAAGAAAGGCCTGATGGCGGCAATCCATCAGGCCTCTAGAAAAATCTCGATGAATTCTAAGTCGCGAAGGAAGCTAACGAAGCGAAAGTCCTAAGGAAGCTACCTAGTTACAAAGAAAGTGGTCCGAGTGGACCTAAGCGGCCCTGGCGTGGGCCTCATAAGGGATCTCGCGAGAAAACGCGAGAAAAGAGCCGAGACGCCGCAACGTCTCGGAAGATGCCCGGAGATAAGCAGGACCCATGCCAGGGCCGAATCGCATGCGCAACTAGCCGAGATGCCTTGCTTTATCGAAGTTGTGCCAGCGCCCGAAGCGCCCCGGGGAGCTCGAAGCCTGGCGGTCCTGTCGCGATTGCCCGCCAGCCCTGAAATAATTGCAGGACTCGGCGACAGCGACCCTACATCGACCACCACAAAGGGTGCTCAAAGGCTAGAGCCCACTCGGGGGAGCGTGCTATGTACCGCGCCCCTAAACGCACCCGTAGCTCAGCTGGATAGAGCATCGGTCTACGGAACCGAGGGTCGGAAGTTCGAATCTTCCCGGGTGCGCAAAGAACGAGACCCCAACGTTGGTTGGGTTCTGATGGCGGGTGGAAGCGCCGCGGCGCCGACCTCATTGCCCCCAGTACGCGGGAGCGAAGTCGCATGCCATCTGCGTGCCGTTCGAAAAGCAGAGGAGCTCGGGGTGGATGAGCTGACAGTCCGCGTCCGTCGTGCAGCCGGGCAGGCAGGCGGACCCGATGTCGGTGATGCACACGTTGGCGAGGCCGTTAGAGTTGTAGCCGCAGTCTGGCGCGTCTGGATCGCAGGGGTCACTGCAAAAACCATCGTTGTCGCCCCCTCCCGCGTTCACGCAGTAACCTTCTAGGCTGCACTCGTCGCCGATCGTGCAAGCGTCGCCGTTGAGCTGTTCGCACGCCTCGGCGCAGTGCCTGGTGGCGTTGTTCGCGCTGCCACAGCAGTATCCGCTCGTGCACTGGCTGGCCAGCGTACAGACCTCGCCGAGCGCGAGCGGTATCGCCAAGCACGTGCCGTTGTCACAGTTCCCAGATTCGCAGTAGGCGTCGGTCACGCAGGCTGCGCCGTTCGCGCCGAGCACGCAGGTCGCGACCTGACACCTTTTCTGCGCCTGATACGCCAGCGGGCAGCGTAGTCCCCGGCGCAGTCGGCTTGCGTCCGGCAGGTCGTGTCATCGGGCAGCGGCAGCATGATGCCCATGCAATCCGCGGCACAGGTCTTGGTGTCGGACGTCGAGCTCTCACAGCAAAACCCGGACTCACACTCTTCCGAGCTGGCGCACGAAGCGCCGTTGCTCTGCGGCAGCTTGCACTGGAAGGAGTTGCAAATGTAAGGCGGTGCGCAACCGTCATTGCCCCGACAGCTCGATTCACATTGATACGTCTGCGTGTTGCACTTGTTGGGGTGGCAAGGCTCGTCGCTGGTGCACTGCGGAAC
>DATLIL010000701.1:0-2351 GCA_035539475.1 Polyangiaceae bacterium | reverse complement strand
CGGTCGGTCCACCCGCGCGCTTGGCGATGTACCTCATCACCAGCCGCGTGAGCACGCCGTACTTCGTGTAGAGCAGCGCGCCCGCCACCGGTTTGATGCGCTGCGGCCGCCAGCCCGTTTGCTTGCAGAAGCGCTCGATCGTCTGCTGCACGTTTCCCGCCGCACCTCGCCGTTGCTCTTCGGCGAGATGAAAATCCTCGACCGCCGCCTCGGCCATGCTGACCGAGACGAACGCCGTCGGCAGCGTCACGAGCTCGTTGCGGTGGCTGACGACGAAGTCGACGAGCTCGGGCTCGTGTTTGCCGAGGTGGACGGAGGCGGCCAGGAGTGCCCCCGAAAAGTCGCCCAGGCGCAGGTTCTTGGCCGCATCCTTGGCACAGACGACCACGGTCGGAACCTTGTTCTGGAGCAGGACGGCGGCGGCATACTCGGCAACCGCTCGGGTATGGCCTTCACGGGTGGCGTAGAGCACGAGGACGGGCTTCATGCTCGTCGTTGGTGCAGCGTTCGTGCCACTGGCACGGGGGATGCTCAGAACGGAGCGATATGCTCGACACCATCCTCGCAACGCCCCGGCTGCTCGAGACCGACCACGTCGACGTCGAAGCTCCGGCCATGGCCGTCTGGAATCGTATCCGGCACGCCAATCTGGCCCAGGCTCCCGCGATCCGGGCGCTCTTCATGCTGCGTACGCTGCCAGCGCGCCTGTCGGGCTCGACGCCGGCCAATGCACTCCGCCTGGACGACTTTCAATCTTCCGTCGGCCAGCCTGGCTTCGCCATTCTCGCGGACGATCCGCCTCACGAGGTCGTGGTCGGGGCCATCGGCAAGGTCTGGAAGCTCGATATCCCGTTCGTCCACGTGCCGTCTGCGCGGGACTTTGCCGCCTTTGCGGAGCCAGGCTTCGTGAAGGTCGCCTGGGCGCTTTGCTGCTGGCCGCTCGACGACCGCAACACTCGCGTGGAGCTCGAGGTTCGCGTCACGGCCACGGACGAGCGTTCGTGGCGCAAGTTCCGCCGCTACTTCCGGGTCATCGGGCCGTTCTCGCGCTTCATCCGGCGCTCGCTACTGGCCTCGCTCGAGCGCGAGCTGACCGCGGACGGCGCAAAGTCTGCGCCCCGAACGCCGCTGACGCAGGCCTTTCGCCGAGGTTGGTGAAGCTACCGGGGCTCTGGCGCGGCCCGACCTTTGCACTGCGAGCCCATCATGGACCCGATCCGCAAGATCCTCGTTCCGGTCGATTTCTCGGAGTGCTCGCGGGCTGCCGTCGAGCAGGCCGCCTGGGTGGCGCGCAAGTCGGGCGGCGAGCTCAGGCTGCTGCACGTCTGGCAGAGCGCAGCGTTCCTCGCTCCGGACGCGGGTGGCGGCGCCCCAGCCGGCTCCCTCGCTCTCGCCGAGATGATGCACGGCAACGCGCAACAGCAGCTCAGCCGCTTCGTGGATGAGCTGAGTCTACAGGGCGTCACCGTCAGCAGCGCCTGGTGCGAGAACGGCGTGCCCTCGCAGGTCATCATCGATCAGGCCAAGAAGGGGCAGATCGACCTGCTGGTCATGGGTACCCACGGCCTGACGGGCCTCGAGCACGCACTGATGGGTAGCGTCGTGGAGAAGGTGCTCCGGCGCGCCCCCTGTCCGGTGCTCAGCGTTCGCGCAGGCTTGCCGGGCGGGTCTCCGCGGGACATTCGCCGCATCCTCGTGCCGGTCGACTACTCGGAGGGCTCGAAGCTGGCCCTCGACGCAGCCGTCGGGCTGGCGTCGCAGCTCGGCGCCGAGGCGACCGCGGTGCACGTCTGGGATCGGCCCTCGTGGGTCTCCGACACCATCACCGTACAAACGGGCGGGGCACAGCGGCCGCTCGGAGCGTTGATCCACGAAAACGAGGAAAAGCAGATGCAGGATTTCCTCGCCTCCCTGCCGGGCACCACTGCCGGGCTCCCGCATCGGCTGCTGTCGGGTGAACCGGCGTCGGCGATCCTGAAGGAGCTCGACGAGGGAGGCTACGACCTCGGCGTGGTCGCCACCCACGGGCGCGGCGGACTCAAGCACCTGCTGCTCGGCAGCGTCACTGAAAAACTCGTGCGCCTCGCCAAGGTGCCGATGCTGACCGTCCCGCCACCGCTGCACAAGCGCCGCGCCTGAAAGGACCCATCTTGGACGCGCAAGAACGGCGCGGGCTCAGCACGTCGGAGGCGAGGTCCCTGCTCGAAAGGGAGGGCCCGAACGCGCTGCCCGCCGCTCCTCCGCGCCGCCTGCACCAGCGCGTCCTGGCGCAGCTCGGCGGCGGGCTCTCCCTGCTGCTGCTCGCGGCCGCGCTCCTCGACGTCGGCCTGTGGCTCATCCACGGAGCGCGG
>DATLIL010000700.1:0-14424 GCA_035539475.1 Polyangiaceae bacterium | reverse complement strand
CTCTCCGGTGTACGCCCGGAGGTCGTCGATCAGGTGCTCGCCCTGCTCGCCGCGAAGGTCACGCCGCGAGTCCCCTCGGTGGGCTCGGTCGGCGCTTCCGGCGATCTGGCGCCCCTGGCCCACGCCGCGCTGGTGTTGATCGGCGAGGGTGAAGCCGTGCACGACGGCAAGCTCGTCGCGGGCCGCGAGGCGCTCGCGCGGGCGGGCCTCACGCCGCTCGAGCTCGAGGCCAAGGAGGGCCTGGCGCTGATCAACGGCACGCACCTGATGGCCGCCCAGGCGGCCCTGGTGCTGGCCGACCTCGAACGCGTCTTTGCCGCCGCCCTCTGTGCCGCCGCGATGTCGATCGACGCCTGCCGCGGCACCGACGCCTTCTTGGACGAGCGCGTCCACGCCGCCCGCGGCCAGGCGGGACAGAGCGAGGTCGCCACGCGCCTGCAGCGCCTGATCGCCGGCAGCCAGATCTTGCCCAGCCACCTGCACGACGATCCGCGCGTGCAGGACCCGTACTCTCTGCGCTGCGCGCCGCAGGTGCTGGGCGCGGCGCTCGACACCATCCGCCACGCACGCGGCGTGGTCGAACGAGAGCTCGGTGCGGTGACCGACAACCCTCTCGTGTTCGCCAGGAGCGAGCAGCATGACCGACAGGTGGTCTCGGCCGGGAACTTTCACGGCATGCCGCTCGCCATCGCCCTGGACAGCCTGATCATCGCCATGACACACGTGGCGGGCATCGCCGAGCGCCGCGTGTACTTCATGCTGGCCGCCTCCGACGCGGAGAATCCACTACACCCGCACCTGTCGCCGGTGCCGGGCCTGCACTCGGGCCTGATGATCGCGCAGTACGTCGCCGCCGCCTGCTGCAACGAGCTGATCGGACTGTCGACGCCGGCCAGCGTGGCCAACATTCCGACCAGCGCAGGCATGGAAGACTACAACTCGATGGGTGCCACCTCCGCGCTCAAGGCGCGACGCGCGCTGGAGCGCCTGACGCAAGTCGTCGCCATCGAGCTCCTGTGCGCGGCAGAAGCCCTCGAATACCAGCGCCCGCTGCGCTCGGGCGCGGGGGTCGAGAGCGCGCACGCCGCCGTGCGCGGCGCAGTTTCCCGCCGCACCGCCGATCGGCCGCCCGCCCCGGACATCCGCGCGCTGGAGGAGCTGATCGCCGGCGGCGAGTTCGCAGCGTAAGATGAAGCGAGAGCCCATGCCACACCCGGTGGTCCGAGCGCCGCGCGGTCTCCGCCGCAGCTGCAAGACCTGGCAGGCCGAAGCGGCGCTGCGCATGCTGATGAACAACCTCGACCCCGAGGTCGCGGAGAACCCGGACGAGCTCGTCGTGTACGGTGGCCGCGGCCAGGCCGCGCGCTCGTGGGCAGCGTTCGACGCCATCGTCCGCGAGCTCCGCGAGCTCGAGCCCGATCAGACGCTCCTGGTGCAGTCGGGCAAACCGGTCGGCGTCTTGCGCACGCACACCCAGGCGCCCCGCGTGCTGATCGCCAACAGTAACCTCGTGCCGCACTGGGCCACGCAAGAGAACTTCGACGAGCTCGCGCGCAAGGGCCTGATCATGTACGGCCAGATGACGGCGGGCTCCTGGATCTACATCGGCACCCAGGGCATCGTGCAGGGCACGTACGAGACCTTCGGCGCGTGCGCGCGCAAGCATTTCGGCGGCTCGCTCGCCGGACGGCTCGTCGTCACGGCGGGTTGCGGCGGCATGGGCGGCGCGCAGCCGCTGGCCGTGACCATGAACGGCGGCACCTGCCTGATCGCCGACGTCGACGAGGAAAAGCTCCGGCGCCGGCTGGCGACACGCTACCTCGACGAGCTGTGCCAGGGCCTCGATCAGGCGATCGATCGCGCGCTCGCGCTGGCTGGCGAGCGGCGCGCGCTCTCCGTCGGTGTCACGGCCAACGCCGTCGAGCTACTGGAGCGGCTGCAGGCGCGCGGCGTGGTACCCGACGCGCTCACCGATCAGACCTCCGCCCACGACGTGCTGAGCTATGTCCCCGTCGGGCTCGAGCTCGCAGCGGCCCGCGCGCTGGCCGGCTCCGACACAGCGGCCTACACGGAGCTCAGCCTCGAGACCATGGCGCGCCACGTGCGCGCGATGCTCGCGCTACAGGCGGCCGGCGCCGTCACCTTCGACTACGGCAACAACATCCGGCAGCGCGCCAAGGAACGCGGCGTCGCCGACGCCTTCGCCTTTCCCGGCTTCGTGCCGGCCTACATCCGTCCGGAATTCTGCCTCGGTCGCGGACCGTTCCGCTGGGCCGCCCTGTCGGGCGATCCGCGAGACATCCACACCATCGACGACGCACTGCTCGAGCTGTTCCCGGAGGACGAGGCGCTGCAGCGCTGGCTGCCGCTGGCGCGCGAGCGCGTCGCGTTTCAAGGATTGCCCGCGCGCATCTGCTGGCTCGGACTCGGCCAGCGCGACAAGGCCGGACTCCTGTTCAACGATCTCGTGCGCAACGGTGAGGTGTCGGCGCCGATCGTGATCGGCCGCGATCACCTCGACTGCGGCTCCGTCGCGTCGCCCAACCGCGAGACCGAGAGCATGCGTGACGGCAGCGACGCGATCAGCGACTGGGCGCTCCTGAACGCTCTGGTCAGCACCGCCAGCGGCGCCTCGTGGGTCAGCTTTCACCACGGCGGCGGCGTGGGTATCGGCTACTCGCAGCACGCCGGCCAGGTCATCGTCGCCGACGGCAGCGCCGACGCCGACGAGCGCCTGGCGCGCGTGCTCACCAACGATCCGGCGCTGGGCGTCCTGCGCCACGCCGACGCGGGCTACGAGACCGCGCTGAGCTGCGCCACCGAGCAGGGCCTGATCATTCCCATGGAGCGGCGTTGAACACGGCCCGTCACATCGCGCACACCCACCCCGGCACCTGGCCGGAAATGCGCCCGGGCCGCTTCGCCGAGACGATCCGCGAGAGCCCGGACGGCTGCGCCATCGCCTTGCTCGGACTGGCCGACGACACCGGCGTTCGGCTCAATCACGGCCGCCCTGGCGCCGCCGAGGGGCCTACGGCGTTTCGCGCGGCGCTCGCTGCGCTCGGCACGCGCTTCGACGGCGTCCGCCGGACGCCGCTCGACGTGGCGGTGTTCGACGCCGGGGATGTCTTGCCAGCGCTCGGCTACGACGCCGCTGCGCTGTTCGAGACCCACGCCCGTGTGGCGGCCGCGGCGCAGCAATTGCACGAGCTCGGCCTGATCGTGGTCGGCATCGGCGGCGGCCACGATCTGAGCCTGCCGGCGATCAGCGCGCTGTCGATGCACGTCGCCGCACCCGTCGGCGGCGTCAATCTGGACGCCCACCTCGACGTACGCGAGAGCGTCGGCTCGGGCATGCCATTCCGCCGTCTGATCGAGGGCGGCTGGCTCGACCCCAAGCGTTTCGTCGAGCTCGGGCTCGGTCGCTTCGCCAACGAGCAGGCCGACTTCGAGTGGCTCGAGCGGCACGGCGCGCGCCTGGTGATGGCCGAAGAGGTGCACAAGAGCGGCGTGCGCGCGAGCGGGCTCTTCGCGCAGGCGCTCGGGTCGGGGACCGGCTTCGTCAGCATCGATCTCGACGGCCTCGACGCTTCCGTGGCACCGGGCGTCAGCGCGCAGAATCCGCTGGGCCTCTCCCTGCGCGACGCGGCCGAGCTGGCGGAAGCGGCCGGGCGCGACCAGCGCGTCCGCCATTTCGACATGATGGAGCTCTGCCCGCCGCACGACGCCGGCACACGCACGGCGCGCGCCGCGGCCTACCTCTTCCTCGCCTTCGTCGCCGGCTTCCGGCAGAGGCCGCGGTGAGTCTGTTCATCGACAACGCGCGGCTGGTCAGCGGCGCCGGAGGCCCGATCGTGCCGGACGCGCGCGTCCGCATCAACGGCGACAAGATCGTGGCGCTCGGCACCAAGATCGTGCCCGAGGTCGGCGACCGCATCATCGACGCCGATGGCCGCGTGCTCCTGCCCGGCTTCGTCGACGCTCACACGCACGCGCTCTGGGCCGGCGATCGGCTGGCCGAGTTCGAGCTCAAGCTCGCCGGCAAGAGCTACCTCGAGATCCTCGCAGGCGGCGGTGGCATCCACGCCACCGTGCGCGCGGTGCGTGCCGCCTCCGAGGCGGAGCTCGCCGAGCTCTTGCTGCGGCGCCTCAACGTCATGCTGCGCGAAGGCGCGACCACGATCGAGGTCAAGTCGGGTTACGGCCTCTCCACCGAGCACGAGCTCAAGATGCTGCGGGCGATCCGCGCTGCGGCGGAGCGCTTCAGCGGCACGATCGTCGCCACCGCGCTGCTCGGTCACGCCAAGGACCCGGAGCAGCCCGATTTCGTCGAGCGTGTGGTTTCCGAGACCCTGCCGGCCGTGCACGCCGAATTTCCCGGACTGGCGATCGACGCGTTCTGTGAAGAGGGCGCCTTCAGCGTGGCCGAGTGCCGGAGGCTATTCGAGGCCGCGCGCGCCCTGGGACACCCGCTGCGTCTGCACACCGATCAATTCAACGCCCTGGGAGGCCTCGAGCTCGCGCTCGAGCTCGGAGCGCGCAGCGTCGATCACCTGGAAGTGACGCCGCCCGAGGCGCTCCAGCGGCTCGGCCGCAGCGGGACCTTCGCCGTCATGTTGCCGGCTGGCGGCTTTCACCTCGACGGGCGCTACGCCAGCGGGCGCGCGCTACTCGACGCGGGCGGCAAGCTGGTGCTGGCCAGCAACTGCAATCCGGGCTCCTCGCCGACCTCGTCGCTGCCGTTCGTGCTGGCGCTGGCCATGCGAAAGCTGGGCCTGAAGCTCGACGAAGCGCTGCGCGCGATCACGAGCTCCGCGGCAGAGTTGCTCGGTCTGGACGATCGCGGCAGCGTCGCCGTCGGCAAGCGCGCTGATCTCGTGCTTTTGCGCCATCGCGACGAACGGTTGCTCGGCTACGAGGTCGGCGGTAACCCGGTCGACACAGTGATCTGCGGCGGGCGTCTGGTCAGTGGTTAAACATTCCGCTGTCCGTCGCGCGGAACGAGACTAGGCTGTCGCCATGCACACGTTGACGCGATGGATTTCGCTGCTCATCCTGGGTTCGCTGGCCGGTTGCGGCGGAAAACAGGGCCAGGCCCAGGTGGCCGGCGAAGGTGCGACCGGCGGAGAGCAGGGCAACATCGACGTGCAGGCGCTGATGAAGCGGGAGAGCGAGGGCCTCACGCGGCGCAAGCTCGCCGTCCAGAGCCTGCGCGCGGAAGTGCTGAGCGCCGCCGATCCCAAGGTGGTCGTGGAAGACAACGTGGCCAAGGTAGTGATCCCGATCGGCGCCGAGGCAGACGTGCAGTGCCTGCTCTACGACCAGGATCCGCTCCCGGGCAGCACGTTCGTCAACATCGTCGAGAGCATGAAGAAGGAGTTCGAGGTGCGCCAGGTGGCGACCGGCGCGATGGAGGTGGTGAAGGAAGCGCCTGTGACGCCGCTCACCCTCGTTTACGCGGCGAAGACGGCCGAAGGCACCGCTCTGGGCCAGCTCAAGCTCGCGTTTCATTCCCGACTGGGCAGCTCCAGCCTGTGCATGCACGACGAGCTCGGTTACGTGAAGTCGTTCACCGACGTGTCGCGCTCGTTCTTCGAGACGTTCGATCACGGTAACCCGGGGCTCGACACGAGCTACGTCGAGGTCTTTGCGGGCGAGATCAACGACCAGCCCGCGGGCCACGATCGCAACCTTCTGTTCAGCGAACAGGGTGTGCGCAAGCTCCTGTCGATGAGCCTGCTCATGATTCAGACGGGCCCGATCGAGATCATGGCCCAGGATTCGTCGTCGCTGATCACCGTCGACCAGCAGGACAGGGTCGAGAAGGGCCGCTGGGTCGAGAGTCAAAACGGCGCCCTGGCGCTCGACGTCGAGCTCCAGCGCATCAAGGGCAACCGCTACAGCTACAAGGGCACGCGCCGCGGCGGCGAGGTGAAGGGCGAGCTCACGACCAAGGATCCGCTCGGGCTGGCGAGCTCGCTCTGGACCCAGAAGGAGCTGAAGAGCCGCCTGGCCAAGCCCGCCGCCTTCAAGCTCGGCTTCGAGCAGTATCGACCGGACGACGATCCCGCAGCGGTCGCTCCACTCGAAATCGTGCGCCGGCCCGAAGATCCGCCGCGTACGGTCAGGATCAAGGTCAAGGACGCGGAAGCGATCGCGCTGGTCGACGAACAGGGCCGCGACAGCCACTCGGAGGTCGTGATGGCGGGCGCCAAGATCGTGCTCGACAGGGTCTTCGAGCGCGGCAAGTAGCGGTTACGAGAGCGCCACGCCGAGGCGCGCGCGGAGCTTCTGATACTCCGCGCTGACGCTGAACTCATAGAGCTCGTCGAGCTGATCGTCGGCCTCCGTGGCGGAGCCGAAGGGGAAACGCGTGGTGAGCTCGACGGCCTTGCCCAGATCGCCGGCCGCGAGCAGGCCGGCGCGCACCGCGCTGAGCTCGACACTCACCAGCCAGTCGTCGGCGGCCTCGGCGATATCCTCGATCTTGGCGAGCGCCTTCTTGAGCTCCTTCTTCTGCTCGGGCGTGAAGGCCTTGTCGAGCAGGACCGCCAGGGGCTTGGCGTCTTCAGCGGCAGGCTTGCCGCTCGCCGCCGCGAGCGCGGCGCGTAGCAGGCCCTCGAGCTCCGCCGGCGAGGGATAGAACACGGCCAGGAATTGCTCTGGCCGAGAGGCGGCCAGCGCGCGACCCCAGAGAAACGCGAGCTCGTTGAGCGCGAGGCCGCTGCCCAGTGAGCGACTGGCGAGCAGCGCGGGCGTGGCGTTCGGCGCTGCCTGGATGTCGCCCGCGACGTCGCCGTTCAGGTAGAGCGCCGGCTCTGCGATACCGAGGATGCGCGTGGTCCAGACGAGCGCGCGCACCAGAGTCGCCGTCGAGGACTGCAGGTCCTGGAGCTTGTCGGCTTCGAGCGTCGGCAGCCGCTTCGCGCGCCGCAGAAGCTCGAGCTTGGCCTCGATCGCCGCGGGCGCGAGCAGCGCGATCACGTTCTGAACGTCGGCCTCGCGCTCGCTGTAGAGCAGCTTTCCTTCCCAGTCCACGTCGGACAACACGCCCTGAGGCGTGAGCAACCCTTCCGGGCGGTGGGTATCGGCCAGCAGCGACTGATTGATGTCGGCCTCGCCCAGCTGATCGAGCACCAACGCGGCCTGGAAGGCGCCGTCCGCAACGCCCAGACGACCGAACAGCTCGTAGGCTTGCTGGTAGCACTCGACCTGGCGTGGTTCGATGGCCAGAGCGGCGCGACAGGAAGCCAGCGCGCGATCGTTGGCGCCGAGCTGCATCTGCACCTGGCTGAGCACACGCAGGAGCAACGCGTTCTCGTCGTCCAGCGCCAGGCCGGCGAGCAAGCCGCGCTCGGCTCTGGGTAAGTCGGCGAGCTTGTCGCGAGCAAGCGACGCATGGCGCATGCAGGCCGCGAACTTCTTTTCACGCGTGGAGCAGGAGCTCGACAGCCGCTCGTGCAGATCGGCCAGACGGTCCCAGGCCGAGATGGCAGTAGCGAGCCGCTCGGCGCTGGCGAGCAGCTCGGCGTGATCGGGGTCGGCGCCGAGCCCGCGCTCCACCAGGGCAAGCGCGCGCTCGAGGTCCTTGAGCTGCACTTCGGCGAGAGCCGCGGCTCGCTCGAAGCGCCTGGCGGCATCCGAGTCGCTGCCGAGCTCACCCAGGCGTGACAGCGCCTCGATCGCGCGCTCGTGGCGGCCACTGCTCTGGCACGAACCGGCGAGCAATTCGAGCGCGTCCACGTCGGCGGAGTCGAGCTCGAGCCATTGCTCGAGGGCGGCGATCCCACGCGCGGGGTCCTTGGCCTCGTCGAGCCAGAGCGCGGCGTTGGCGCGCCAGAGCTCGATCTTGTCCGCCGTGGAATCGACCACCTCGACCCGCTTGCGCTGGAGCTCGTCGATCTCGGAGAAGCTCTTCTCGATACGGTAGAGCTCCAGCAGCCTGTCATAGCCCGCGTCGTGACGCGGTTCGGCGGCGAGCACCTTGAGGTAGTTGTTGATGGCGACGCGGGTCTTACCGAGCGCAGCGGTCGCCTCGCCGATCTTCAGGTAGAGCCCCACGCGTCGGGGACCGCGATCACTGCCCAGGAGCAGCAGAGCTCGCTTGAACTCCTCGATTGCGGCGGCGTGCTCGCCGCGTTGAGCGAAGTCGTCGCCCGCCTTCTCGCAGCCGTCGAGCGTGTAAGTCCCCACGCCGCTGACCGGCGGCGGCGAGGAACCTGAGGGAGGGACCACGGAGTCGGGAGCTCGTGCAGCCATGCAGGGACTCAGATGGTACCCGCGTGTCGACAGCTACAGTCGGGCGATCGGCACTAATGAATCCGCCCTCGTTGTCCCAATCCTGGAATACGTCACGGCCAGCGGGCGGCTTTCGGATCCCCACGAAGAATTGCGCCTTGCCCGGAGATTTTTCGCCCGAGGCGAGACGTCACGTGTGCTCGTGACGCCATGGCACTTTGCCCCTGAACCGACAGCCAAACCCCTGCAGATCTGCGGATCCGGGCTGGCACGTTTCCAGCATGAGTCGGGGTGGAGGGAGGGCGAGGGAGTGCGAAAAATGGAACCGATGATCACCCAGCGACGACGTGAGGAGGTCGGCTACCAGCCGGGGATGCCGGAGTCGTCGGGACCAGAGTTCCCGGAGTCGGAGAAGCGCAGGCTCAGTCGCACCAGCGACGACGAGGCACTCCTGAGCAGCGACCCGCCGAGCCCGCAGAAGATCGAAGAGCTGCCGACCGAGCCGCACCACGCGTTGCCCACGAATCCGGACCTGGACTGGGACGCGCCCACGATCCCCGACGGCAGGACGCTCGACTCCTGGGACATCGACGAGCGCGGTTAGGAAATCTCCGCAGCGTCAGCGCGCGCGCCACAGCGAGCGGAACCTTGCTCTGGGTAAACGCGTGCCTACGCTGGTGCCATGACCGCGCATCGAGATCTTTCACACGAAGTGAGTATTGCCATCGATGCACGCACCAGCTTGAGCGGCAACCTGTGCGTGTCGCAGAAAGCCGTGGGCATCGTGATTCTGGCGCATGTCGCCAGCGACGCGCGAAGCCTTGCCCGCAATCGCGAGCTCGCGAGCACGCTCCAGCGCGCAGGGCTCTGTACGCTCCACGTCGATCTACTTTCGCCGCAAGAGGCCGACGCCGATCGCTTTCGGCGGCGGCTGCACTTCGACGTCCCGCTGCTCGGAGGCCGGCTGATCCTGGCGACGATGTGGCTGCGCCGGCAGCCGGACGTGTACGATCTTCCCGTCGGCATCTTCGGCGCCAACACCGCTGCAGCGGCAGCACTGGTCGCGGCGGCGCACGAGACCGATCGTATCGGTGCCGTCGTCACGCGCTCCGGACGTCTGGATCTGGTGCCGCGCCACGAAGTCTCGGAGCTCAGGGCACCGACGCTCGTGATCGTCGGCGGCGCCGATGTCCCGATCCTGGCGGCCACGCGCGGCGCGCTGCCCAGGTTCACCTGTCCCACGGCCCTCGAGATCATTCCCGGCGCGGCTCACCTGTTCGAAAAGCCGGGAGCGCTCGACCAGGTGAGTTCGCTGGCCTCGAGCTGGTTCCGCCGCGAGCTCAGCGGCGAGGAGGCGATCACCGAACCGTTGCGGCCTGCCGCGTCCAGGCACTGAACCGGTTGTGTGTTAGCGTGTGCGGCCGTGAAACGCTGCGCTCCGGCCGCCGAACGCAACAAGGAACCCATCCTCGAGGTTCTGCGCCACGAACTGCCCGAGCACGGCCTGGTGCTCGAGCTCGCCAGCGGCTCGGGGCAGCACGCTGCGTTCTTCGCCGCAGGCCTCCCTACCCTGGTCTGGCAACCCTCGGACGCGGACCCTCCCGCGCTGGAGAGCATCAATGCCTACGTCGCGGAGGTCGGTCTCCCCAACCTGCGCCGCGCCCTCCTTCTCGACGCCCGTAGCGAGACCTGGCCGGTCGAGGCAGCTGATGCCCTGGTCTGCATCAACATGATTCACATCGCACCCTGGTCAGCCTGCCTCGGTCTGTTACGCGGTGCGTCGCGGCTGCTCCCCGCCGGAGGTCCTCTCGTGCTCTACGGACCGTTTTCCATCCACGGTGATTTCACGGCACAGAGCAACGTGGAGTTCGATCGAGCGCTGCGCGCCCAGAACGAAGAGTGGGGCCTGCGGGAGCTCGCGGACATCGAGCGGAGTGCTGCCGAAATCGGGCTCGAGCTCGACAAGGTGGTGGCGCGCCCAGCCAACAACCACGTCGTGGTGTTGCGCCAACGACGCAGGTGACGCGTCACCTGTGACATAGCGATCAGGGGCTGCTCCCACTCACTTTGAAGACAGCCGTGTTTTTGTCACGCAAACGGCGCTTTACGTTGTGGCATGCAGGCTGCATATAAAAGTGCACGATGGCAGGTTTGGTTCGAGCTCTTCTCTGGACGGTGGTGCTGGTAGCACCGGGTGGAGTCCTGCTCGCTCCCTGGCTGGTCCACCGTGAGGTTCAGCGCCGCCGCCTGGCGCTGCCCGCCACGCCGGCGGAGTAAGGCAGCCTTTCGAGGCCTCACGAGGCCTCCGGGCCCCGTGATTTTGCGGACTTCTCCGCGCCCAGAGCCACGTCCTTCGGCGGACACGGGCCGGCCGGAGCGCCTGGCAGCCCAGCCGAGAAGAGCTTGGCCAGCGCCTTGGAGACCGCCTCCGGGTCGAGCTCCAGCACGGCCGAGCCGTCCTCCGTACGCAGGGGACGGACGTGGGGGTGGTTGAGCACCAGGCCATGCAGGCGCTCGGGCCCTGCGCCGAGCACGCGCCGGGCAAGGTCGAAGAGCTGATAACGCCGCAGGTCGGTGTGCACCGAGCGCTCGAACACCTCCCACAAGGACGGTAGGCGGGTCAGCCCGCCGGCGCTCTCGAGCTCGGCGCGCATGCCCAGCAGCACCGCCTGCTGGCGCCGGGCGCGGCTGAAGTCGGAGCGACCGTGCCGCGACCGCACGTAGAGCGCTGCCGTGCGCCCGTCGAGCCGAGCCTCACCGGCGTCGAGGTCGAGCCAGCGGTAGCCGTCCGGCTCGCGCGTGTCGACGAAGCGATCGCGGATCGGGCAAGGCACGTTCAGGGTCACACCGCCGAGCTCGTCGACGGCTCGCTCGAAGACGGACAGGTCGAGCGCCAGCGCGTGTCGGATCGGCAACGCGAGCGTGTCTCCCACCACACGCTTGCCGAGCTCCAGAGGATCCTTGCCGCTCCTGCGCGCGACCTGCATCACCGTGTTGATACGTCCGAAGCTTCCGTCGCCGACGTCGACGTAGGCGTCGCGCGGCACGCTGACGAGACCCACGTGTCCCGACGTGCGATCGAGCACGAGCACGATGATGGTGTCGGCCAGCATCGCGCCCTTGCCGTCAGCGCGACGATCGACACCGAAGAGCAGATAGTTGTCGGTGTTTTCCAGGGCCGGCGTCGCGACCTTCACGACGCGCGGCGGAGCGCTGACCGAGGCCGACGGCGCAGGCTCCGGCCGCGCTGCCTGCGGCGCTGGTGGCGCCACGGTCGGCTGTACGGGCGCTCGAACCTGCATGAACTCCGGCTCTCGCGCCGGCGCGGCGTGGAGCCAGGCGCCAGCGCGAAAAGCAGCCAGAGCCAGGAGGATGGTCGTTGCGGCGATGATCGAACGCTTCTTCACGCACGAGCCCACAGCAAGGACCGATCCAGCTTGCTGCCGCTGCCTGAAGCCGGCATGACGCTGTGCGTGAACATCGGGCTCGAGCTCGCGATCATCGTCGCCCTCAGCATCTTGAACGGTCTGTTCTCGAGCGCGGAGATCGCGCTCTTGTCGGTGCGCAAGACGAGGCTCGAGGAGCTCTCGGACGACAGCCGTTCGGCGCGCTCGGCGCTCAATCTGCGCCGCAACCCCGAGCGGCTCCTGGCCACCGTTCAGGTCGGCATCACCGTGGTCGGCGCCACCGCGGGCGCATTCGGCGGCGCGGCCCTGGCGGAGCCGCTCGGTCGATTCTTGATCGAGAAGGGCGCCGGCGCCTGGGCCGAAGAGCTGGCGCTCGCGCTGGTCGTGGCGCTCGTCTCGTATTCGACCATCGTGCTGGGCGAGCTCGTGCCCAAGTCTCTCGCGCTGCGCGCCACCGAGCGCGTGGCGCTGACGCTGGCGCCGGGCATCGACCTGCTCGCCTGGCTGGCGCGCCCGATCGTCTGGTTCCTGACGGTGACGTCCAACCTCGTGCTCCGTCCGTTCAACGACAAGACCAACTTCTCCGAGAGCCGCATGTCGCGTGACGAGCTGCAGCAGCTCGTGGAAGAGGCCGCCACTGCCGGCACCGTGCACCAAGAGGCCGGCGACATCGCCTCGCGAGCCATCGACCTCGGCGGCTTGCGCGTCGCCGCCGTGATGGTGCCGCGCACGGCGATCGTGGGCCTGGAGCGCGGAGCCACGCGCGACGAGGTGCTCGAGATCCTGCGCGAGCGGCCCCACGCCCGCTACCCGGTCCTGGGTGACAACCCCGACGCCATCATCGGCTACGTGATCACGCGCGAACTCTACACCGCGCTGCTCTCGCCCGCTCCGCTCGACCTCACGACGCTGCTACGCGAGGCGCCGTTCCTGCCCGAGAGCGTCTCCGCGGTCGACGCGCTCCGGCAGCTGCAGCAAGCGCGGACGCCGCTCGGCCTGGTCGTCGACGAGGCGGGCGGCATCGCCGGCCTGGTCACGATCGAGGACATCACCGAGGAGCTCGTCGGCGACATCCTGGCCGAGCACGAAAAGCCCTTCGCCTCGGTTCACCCCGAGGCCGAGGGCAGCGCGCGCATCGCCGGGATCACGGCCATCCACGAGGTCAACCGCCTGCTGGGGCTCGAGCTGCCCGAAGCGGCGACGTACACCACGCTGGCGGGCCTGGTGGTCGACCGAGCCGAGCACATCCCCAAGGCCGGAGAGGTGGTGGAAATCGCCGACGGCGTGCGCGCAGAAGTCCTCGAGGCGACTCCGCGCCAGGTGCGCTGGCTCAGGCTACGCTTCGACGAGGCCGAGTCGCCTCACAGCCAGGAGTGAGCCGTCCCGGCCGGTGAGGCGTCATGTACTTCCGGCAACTGTTCGATTCGCTGTCGTCGACCTACACCTACGTGCTCGCTGATCAGGCCAGCCGCGAAGCCGTGATCATCGACCCCGTGCTCGAGCAGCACGAGCGCGACGCGGCGCTGATCGCCGAGCTCGGCTTCAACCTGCGCTACGTGCTCGACACCCACATTCACGCGGACCACGTCACCGGCTCGTCCACGCTGCGCCAGCGCTTCGGCAGCAAGCTCGTGCTGGGTGAACGCGCCGGCGCGCCCTGCGCCGACATCATGGTCAAGGAAGGCGACCTCGTCTGTTTCGGCCGCCACGGGCTGGAGGTGCTGGAGACGCCCGGGCATACCAACGGCTGCGTCAGCTACGTGGCCAGGGATCCAGAGCTCGTGTTCAGCGGCGACGCGCTCTTGATCCGCGGCTGCGGCCGCACCGATTTCCAGGAAGGCAGCTCGCGCGAGCTCTACCGCTCGGTCCACGACAAGCTCTTCCAGCTGCCGCCCGAGACGCTGGTCTGCCCGGCGCACGACTACAAGGGCCGCACCGCGAGCAGCATCGGCGAGGAGACCGAGCTCAATCCGCGCCTCGGTGGTGGACGCACGCTCGAGGAATTCGAGGCCATCATGGCCGGCCTCAAGCTCGACCCGCCCAAGCGCATGGCCGTGGCCGTACCGGCGAACCTGGCCTGCGGCGGAGCACCGCACGCCGAGTCCGGCGCGGTAACGCTCGACAAGAGCTGGGGCCCGGTGCGCGAGAGCCCCGCGGGTGTCCCGCAGATCGACGCACCCTGGCTCGCGCAACACCTCGACGACGTCGCGCTGATCGACGTGCGCGAGCTCGACGAGTACCGCTCCGACCTCGGGCACATCGCCCACGCGCAGCTGGCGCCGCTGGCGTCGCTCGCGATCGCGGCCGGCTCATTTCCGCGCGACCGACCGCTGGTCTTCGTCTGCCGCTCCGGAGGCAGATCGGGGAAAGCTGCGCTCGAGTTCGCGCGCCGCGGATTTTACCGCACGGCTTCCCTCGCCGGCGGCATGCGCGCCTGGCACGAGCACTCGCTGCCCGTCGAATTCGGCCTGCCGCGCAGCGATTCGAGCGAGCGCCAGGGCTAGCGCGAGGTACGCTTCCTGGGACGCGATGAAGCGCATTCTCGTCCCCGTCGACTTTTCGGACGCCTCGCACAAAGCCCTGGAGCACGCCGCCGAGCTCGCTCGCGCGTTCGGCGCCACGATCGACGTCCTGCACGTCTGGGAAGCTCCTCGCTACCTCCCGCCAGAGCTCGTCATCGCCGGCCCGAGCCCACAACAAACGCTGGCCGAGCTCTCCCACGCGCGCGCCGAGAGCGAGCTCCAGGAGTTCGTTCAAAGCTCCAAGGTCGCCACCCCGC
>DATLIL010000699.1:0-7599 GCA_035539475.1 Polyangiaceae bacterium | reverse complement strand
GCTCAGCGTCGCGGACGCTGAGCGCAGTCACCCGGGATGGCGCTGGGCTCGCTTACAGCGGGCTCAGCGTCTTGCTTCCAGCAGAACGAAGCTCTCGTTTCTAGCGGCGATCTGTCCGAGCTGACGCAGCTCGGTCTCGTGACGGCGCGGAGCGATGAGCCAGGCCCCGTCGAGCAGCGGCTGCAGCGTCCCGCTCGCGAACGGATCGCGCTCGAGCGCCTGGCGTGGGTCGTGAGTCACGAGCGCTCGCGAACGTGCCGGTGCACCGAAGCTCGCCTGCACCGCGAAGTAGCCGTAGTCGTCGGTCGCGACCAGGAGTCGAGGCACCCCGAGAAGGCGTGCCTCGCGGCCGATGTCGAGCTCGGCGTCGCGATGGCTGAACGGCTCGCGCTGGGTGACGAACTGCCGCAGCGCGAGCGCTCCGGCGAGCTCGAGCACGGTGGCTATCACCAGTACCAGCCGCGCGCGTCCGACGAACGCCGACCAGGCGCGCACGAAGACGTCCAGCGAGAAGAGGGCCTGCCCGAACCAGATCGCTAGCAGCGCGCGCTCGGCGTGGTGCGTCGGAACACCACCGCGCAGCGAGCCGACCACCAGGAAGAGCAGCAAGCACGCGAGGCAGAGGAAGAGGCGGCGATAGGCGACGAGCTCGGGTCCGAGGCGCGCCAGCCGCGCGCTGAACAGCGCCATCAGCGAGAGTACGGCGAGCTCGGGTTCGGAGCGAAGCAGCGCGAGCGGATACCACGTCAGCCGCTCGAGAAAGGATGCTTCGGCGCCGCCCAGCGCCGCGCGGTAGCTCGTCACCCGATCCACGAAGAAGAGGGCGTTGCCGTGGATGAAGACGCCGTGCAGAAGCCAGAGCACGGGCGCCCCGAGCGCGACCGGTACGGCGGGCCAGAGGCCGCGTGTTCGCCGCGCGTCGCTGGCTGTCAGCAGCGCAAAGACGAGCGCGACCGGCCAGGCCTCGTAGCGCGAGAAGCAGGCCGCGTAGAGCGCGAGCCCGCCGGCGATGCGCAGGCGCTGCTCGCTTCGCGTCAGGGTAGCGGCGCCGAACACCACCAGACCTGCCGTCAGCGCCTCCGGCACGGTCGCGACGCCGAGCCACGCCGAGTAGGGGAAGGCTGCTGCCAGCGCGGCTCCGAGCAGGGCCGAGAGCCGTGACGCGCCGAGCACCCGAGCAGCGCCCCAGGCGAGGAGCGCAGAACACACGCCGAGCGTCAGCGCGGTGCCGCGTGCGACCTCGAGGCCCATGCCGAACAGGGCGTGCGCGATGCCGTGAACGTAGAAGGGGAAGGGGAGCCAGCTCGTGCCGCTGGGGTCGAGCTGCGGCGACGCGGCGAAGCTCTGCGCGATGACGATGCGCGAATAGTCGTCGTCGCTGATGGCGCGAAAGCCCGTCCAGAGCACGACCGCGCTGACGGTGATCTTGGCAGCCACGACGGCGGCTGCGTCCGTCCAGCGGGGCGACCCCGCCGAGCTCACTTGCTCGTGGCCGGCGCGGGCGTCTTGCCCGGTTCCTTGGACTGCGAGCTCGACTCAGAGCGCTTCTGCAGCGCCTCGTCGGTCGACGACGACAGGTAAGCGAGCGAGATGCTGGTGACGAAGAAGATGGCGGCCGTCGTCCAGGTCGTCTTGGTCAGGAAGTTTCCGGCGCCGCGTCCGCCGAAGACCTGCTGCGCGCCCGCGCTGCCGAAGATGCCGAGGCCACCGCTCTTGCCCGGCTGGATCAGGATCACCAGGATCAAGAAGACGCACGCCATCACGTGGACGACGGTGAGCGGGGTATGGATGATCTCGGCCATTGGGGGGACTCGCTCTTAGCGCAGCTCCCAGCGCCGCGCACCTCCGGAGCCGAAGGGGCGCGGCGTAGGAGCTGTTTTCGCCGTGGTTTACGCTACTTACGGAACGGCCGCGGCGATCTTGGCGAAGCCGGCAGCGTCGAGGGAGGCGCCGCCGACCAGCGCGCCGTCGATGTCGGGGCAGCCGAGCAGGCCCGCCGCGTTGTCGGCCTTCACGCTGCCGCCGTACAGCACGGCGGTGACGTCGGCGAGCTCCGCGCTCGTGGCCTTGAGCCGCTCACGGATGGCGCCGTGGACCTCTTGAGCCTGCTCCGGGCCCGCCACCTTGCCGGTGCCGATGGCCCAGACCGGCTCGTAGGCGATCACGCCGAAGCCGGGCTTCTTGGCGAGCTCACCCACGAAGGCGTCGAGCTGGCGGAACACGACCTCGAGCGTCTTGCCCGCCTCGCGCTCGGCCAGGGTCTCACCGACGCAGGCGATCGGGCGCAGCCCCGCCGCCATGGCGGCCGCGACCTTCTCGCGCACGCCCTCGTCGGTCTCGCCGAAGAACTGGCGTCGCTCGCTGTGACCGAGGATGACCCACTTGCAGCCCGCCTCCTTGAGCATCGGTGCGCTCACCTCGCCGGTGAACGCGCCGCTGTCCTTCGGATACAGGTTCTGCGCCGAGAGCTCCACCTGGCTGCCCTCGAGCTCGGCGCCGATGGCGGCGAGTGCGGTGAACGGCGGCGCGACCACGATCTTGGCCTTGCTCAGGCCCTTGCTCGCGTCGCGCACGGCGGCGGCGAGCTTGAGGCCCTCGAGGCCGCCGTTGTTGAGTTTCCAGTTACCGGCGATGACGTATTCGCGAGCCACGTTCATCACCCGCGCAGGGCTTCCACGCCCGGCAGCTTCTGGCCTTCGATCAGCTCGAGCGACGCGCCGCCGCCCGTGGAGATGAAGCTCACCTTTTCAGCCAGACCCTCACCCGCGGCGTGAATGGCCGCGACGCTGTCGCCGCCGCCCACCACGGTGAAGCCGGAGCTCTCGGCCAGGGCCTTGCCCACGCCGACGCTGCCGGCCGCGAAGGCCTTGTTCTCGAACAGACCCATCGGGCCGTTCCAGAACACCGTCTTGGCCTTGAGGATGCGCGAGGCGAAGGCCTTCACGCTCTCGGGCCCGATGTCGAGCGCCATGTTGCCGTCCGGCACCGTGCCGGCAGAGACGACCTGGCCCTCGGTGGCGTCGATGCCGCCGGCCACGACGACGTCGCTCGGCAGCACGAAGTCCACGCCCTTGTCGCGCGCCTGCTCGAGCAGGGTGCGTCCGCGCGCCAGCCAGTCGCTCTCGAGCTTGGACGACTTCATGTCCTTGCCGCCGGCGGCGAGCAGCGTGTTGGCCATGGCGCCGCCGATGCAGATGGCGTCGCACTTCTGCATCAGGGCCTCGATCACCTTGATCTTGTCGGCCACCTTGGCGCCGCCCAGCACGGCCACGAACGGGCGCTCCGGCGAGTCGGTCACGCGCGCGAGCGCCGTGATCTCGTCACGCAGGAGGTAACCCATGCCCTTCTCGCGGATGACGCGAGGCAGGCCGTCGACCGAGGCGTGGGCGCGGTGCGAGGAGCCGAAGGCGTCGTTCACGTACACGTCGCACAGCGCGGCGAGCTCGCGGACGAAGCCTTCGTCGTTCTTCTCTTCTTCGGCGTGAAAGCGCAGGTTCTCCAGCAGGCAGACCTGGCCGGGGCGAAGGTCGGAGACGACCTTCTTGGCGGCGTCGCCGATGCAGTCATCGGGCAGGAACACGTCCTGCCCGATGAGCTCGCTCAGGCGCGCGGCGGCGGGCTCCAGAGAGAACTCAGGAGCCCGCTTGCCCTTCGGCCTGCCGAGGTGCGACGCGAGGATGACGCGCGCGCCCGAGGCGATCGCTTTCTTGATCGTGGGCAGCGACGCGCGGATGCGCTCGTCGTTGGTGATTTTGCCCGACTTGTCGAGCGGGACGTTGAAATCGACGCGGATGAAGACGCGCTGATTCTCGAGCTTCAGGTCGTCGATCGTGCGGATACCGTCGAGCATTCCCATGACGAGCGTGTCCCTCCCGTTCAGCCCTTCTGAGCCATCAGCAGAGCGAGGTCGATCATGCGGTTGGCGAAGCCCCACTCGTTGTCGTACCAGCTGAAGACCTTGGCGTACTTGTCGCCGAGGACCTTGGTCTGGGTGGCGTCGAAGATGCTGGAGCCGGGGTGGCCGATGAAGTCCGAGGAAACGAGCTCCTCGTCCGTGTAGTAGAGGAAGCCCTTGAGCGGGTCGCTCTCGGCTGCCTTCTTCATGGCGGCGTTGATGCTCTCGACGCTGACCGCCTTCTCGGTGGTGAGCGTGAGATCGACGAGCGAGACGTCGACCGTGGGCACGCGCACGGCCAGGCCGTCGAACTTGCCCTTGAGCTCGGGGATCACCTCGGACAGCGCCTTGGCGGCGCCGGTGCTGCTCGGGATCATGCTGACCGCGGCGGCGCGGGCGCGACGCAGGTCGCCCTTGCGGTGCGGGATGTCGAGCAGGCTCTGGTCGTTGGTGTACGAGTGGATGGTCGTCATCAGGCCCTTCTCGACACCGAAGTTGTCGAGCAGGACCTTGGCCACGGGCGCCAGACAGTTGGTGGTGCAGGAGCCGTTCGACACGATCTGGTGCTTGGCCGCGTCGTACTTGTCGTGGTTCACGCCCATCACCAGGGTGATGTCGTGGTTCTTGGCGGGGGCGCTGATGATCACCTTCTTGGCGCCGGCCGAGACGTGGCCCATCGCCTTTTCCTTGTCGGTGAACAGACCCGTGCACTCGAGCACGACGTCGACGCCCTGGCTCTTCCAGGGGAGCTCCTTGGGATCCTTGACCGCCGTGATGGCGATGTCCCTGCCGCCGACGACGAGCCCGCTGTCCTTGGCGCCGACAGTGGCGGCCTTGAAGCCACGGTGGATCGAGTCGTACTTGAGCAGGTGAGCGAGCGTCTTGGTGTCGGTGAGATCATTGATACCGACCACTTCGAGGTCGGTGACCTTGCGCTCGTAGAGGGCGCGAAGCACGCAGCGCCCGATGCGACCGAACCCGTTGATACCAATCTTGGTTGCCATGCTGACTCACTCCTAGCGGTTGACCCGCTGTCGCTCGCGAAACGGCGGCGACGGCTTTGCAGATGGCGCCCGCGGGAAACTCCGCGTCGGCGCATCGGCCGGGAACCTAGCTATGGGTACACGCTCGGTCAAGCGCTACGGTGGCGACGCCGCGCGTCGCGTGAGGCCCCCTGTTTTAGCGGCAGGAAAACTGCCGGGCGACGCAAATGTCGTGCGCCGGAAACGTTGTCTCGTTTCGTAGCTGGGGCTAGCGCCCCAGCTAGGCCATGAAGGCGCCGAGGCGGCGGAAGCGCTGGTAGCGATCCTCGCGCAGCTCGTCGGGCGAAAGTCGGTTGAGCTTGGAAAGCTCGTCGTAGATCGCTCGGTCGAGCAGCCGTGCCGACTCGTCGTGATCCTGGTGCGCGCCGCCGGGCGGCTCGTTGACGATGGCGTCGACCACGCCGAGCTCGAGCAGGTTGGGGGCCGTGATCTTGAGCCGGGCGGCCGCCTCGGGGGCGTACTCGGCGCTCTTCCACAGAATGCCGGCGCAACCCTCGGGTGTGATCACCGAGTAGTAGCTGAACTCCAGCACCAGCACGCGGTTGGCCACGCCCAGGGCCAGCGCTCCGCCGGAGCCGCCCTCGCCGATCACGGTGGTAATGACAGGCACTCCCAGGCGGGCCATCACCTCGAGGGAGGCGCCGATGGCTTCGCTCTGGCCGCGCTCCTCGGCGCCGATGCCGGGAAAAGCGCCGGGCGTGTCGACAAAGGTGATGACGGGCAGCCCGAAGCGGTCCGCCATCTCGTACATGCGGACGGCCTTACGGTAGCCCTCGGGGTTGGGCATGCCGAAGTTCCGCTGCATGTTCTCCTTCGTGCTGCGGCCCTTCTGGTGGCCGACCACGATGACGCTCTGGCCGTGGTAGCTGCCCACGCCGGTGACGATCGAGGAGTCGTCCGAGAAGCGGCGGTCGCCGTGCAGCTCGACGAAATTTTCGAACATGCGCGACACGTAGTCGAGCGTGTAGGGGCGGCTCGGGTGACGCGAGAGCTGCACCTTTTGCATCGGCGACAGCTTGGCGAAGACCTCCCGCGCGAGGCGCGCCGCCTTGTCTTCGAGGCGACGCAGCTCGGGGGCGAGGCGCTCGTCGGAGCTTGCGAGCTCACGCAGCTCGCGGACGCGAGCAACGAGCTCGACGACGGGTCGTTCGAATGCGAGGACGTGCGCCATCCAGAAAGAGGCCGGCACTTTGCCGTCAAAAGGCCGCTCTGTCGAGGCGCGATCGCCGCGAAAACGTTGACGCGCTGCTACGCACTGCGTAGCAACTGCTTCAACCAGTTCCGAGCGCGATCGGGACCTGCACCGAGGGGTTCAGCCGCGTCACGTTGAACATGCGGAACGGCTTTTCTTTGCCCTTGAGCTGCGCGGGCGGAAGCTCCTCGACCTCGACCTTGCCCTGCAAGCGGTGAAGCGTCGTCTCGCTCACCAGCACCTGGCCCGCTGCAGCCACGCCGCAAAGGCGCGCACTGGTGTTCGCGGTGTCGCCGATCACGGTGTACGAGAGCGCCTTGGAGCTGCCGATGTAGCCGGCGACGAGCGGGCCGGTGTGGATGCCGATGCCCATCGCGAGCGGCTTCTGGTCTTGCTCCAGGCGCCGGCGGTTGAAGCGCGCCAGCACGTCCATCTGCTCGAGCGCGCAGCACACGCTACGCAGCGCGTCGTCGGGGTGAACCACCGGGGCACCCCACAGCGCCATGATGCCGTCGCCCATGAACTTGTCGAGCGTGCCCTCGTATTTGAACAGGGTCTCGACCATGAGCTCGAAATACTCGTTCAGGATCTCGACCAGCACCTCTGGCGCGGTGCCCTCGCTGAGCGACGTGAAGCCACGGATGTCGGAGTTGAAGACCGTGCATTCCTGCACGAGCTGGCCGCCCTTCTTGACCTCGAGCTCGCCGGCCAGAACCTTCTTGGCCACGTTCGGCGAGAGCAGGCGGCTGAAGCGCTCGCGGTTGACGATCTCCTGCTCGATCTTCTTACCGAGGATGCTGATCTCGATGAACATCGCGGCCTGGTTGGCGATGGCCGTGACGATCTCCATGTCCTTGGCTTGAAACTGCGCCAGCGTCTCGCTGTCGAGCCACAGCACGCCGAGGATCTCGTCGTTGTGCAGCAGCGGCGCCACGATCGCCGAGCTGATCCGGTTCAGGATCATGCTCTTGCCCTTGGAGGCGGCGAAGTCCATGGCCGCGTCGTGCGTGAGCACCGTCGCGCGCTCCTTGACCACGTGGTTCATGATCGTCGACGACACCGAGATCGGAGCGTCGGTGCCGTCGCGCCGCTGGCTCGCCCCAGGCACCAGCTTCTTGCTGGGGTCCATGAGGAAAATCACGCCGCGATCCGCGCGCACGAACTTGAAGATCGTGAGCAAGATCTTGTTCAGCAGCGTGGTCAGGTCGCGTTCGAGGGCGATTTCTCGCGAGAGCTCGTGCGACATGCGCAGGCGCTCGTAGTCGCCTTGCAGCTGCACCGCGTTGCTCGCGATCTGGTCGTACGGCAGAAAGCCCTTCTGCGTGGCGGCGATCTGGTTGCCGATGGCGCGGGCTTTGTCCGTGACGTCGACGCGCGTCGCCTGGCCGCTCGAGGGCGGCGATTCGGGCGCGCCAGGCGCGCCTTGCGGGTAGCCGTACGGGGCCGGGGCCGCCGGGGCCGCGCCGTAC
>DATLIL010000698.1:0-3000 GCA_035539475.1 Polyangiaceae bacterium | reverse complement strand
GTATGTATCTGACGGAGCGCGAGGGCACCGCGCGGGGGCTCAGGGCCTCTCCACGGCGCCGATGTCGGGGGCGCAGCCGTTGAAGTCGTCGTTCACACCGGGGATGCGCAGCGCAGCGTCGACCAGCGCGCTGCTGGCGAGAGGCGTGAAGTCGTTCTGCGCGGTGAACAAGGGCGGTTGCATCACGCCGTGCGCTTCTTGCCCGGTCATGGTGATGAGTTCGTCCAGCAAGCCGAAGTGCTCGTCGCCCAGGTCGGACCAGTAGGCGATCTCGGACGCCCAGACCAGGTCGTAGTCGAAGTCGATGGGCTGGGTGCCGTTCTGGTTCTCGATGGCGTACTCCAGCCCGACCCAGGCATTGTTGCGCGCGTGGACCAGCTGCCAGCTGCCGGGTGACAGCAGTGAGATGGCGCTGGTGTCGAGCGACTCGTGCGCGTCCACGGTGTTGTGAAAGAGGTAGATGCTGCCCGAGGCGCCCAAGCCGCTGTTGAACTTGAAGGACATGCCTGTGTAGCCCGCGTCGCTCGTGCCGGCGCCCGTGCGCGCGATCACGTTGCGCAGGCAGTACACGGGGCCGCCCTGCGCCGGCGCCAGCGAGATGCCCGAAAGCACGTTGCTGAAGGTGTTGCCCCAGATCCTGACGTTGGCGCACTGTCCGTCGGTCTCCATACCGTCGTCGCCGAGGGCGTAGCCGTAGTTGTCGTAGACGTCGGTCTCGTTGGTGACAGCCGCGGACGTTCCGGGGCACACCGAGAAGCCGTCGAAGCTGTCGTGAAACGTGTTGCGGCGCACGACGTTGCCGCGCCCGTCGACGGGGTCGTAGAAGCCGATGCCGCCCTGCTCGGAGTAGCCTTCGCTCTTCACGTCCTCCCAGACCCAATCGAAGCGCGTGTTCTCGAACTCGCTGTCTTGAATCACGTTGCGGTGCGCGTCGCCCTTGAGGCCCACGCCGAGCTCGTTGGTGACGAAGTGGCAGCCTTGCACCAGGTTGTCGCTGCCGTCGCGCAGGTAGATGGCCTTGGCGTAGGCGCCCTGACCGTAGTTCTGGAACGTCAGGTCGACGAAGTAGACGAAGTCTTGCGCCACGTAGAATGCGTTGTTGAAGCGCGACGCCCTGACGACGGTGTCCGTCGGATCGGCGCCGCCGGACAGGTGCACGTAGAGGTTCACGCCGTCGGCGTAGTGCCCCTGCAAGCCGTGCGCGCTCAGCGCGGTCAAGTCCGGCAGGCTCGCGTAGGGAAAGAGCTCGACGCCTGCGGTGACCACCCCCGGCTCCTCCGTCGCAAAGCTCGTGCTGTACACGCCGCCACCGACGGCCGCCCAGGTAAAGCTCGCCGGATCGGCGCCGTCGAGGATGGTCGCCCCGGCGGTGCCGCGAAACACGATCGGCGCGCCCTCGCTGCCCGAGCTCGGCAGGACAAAGCCGCCTTCGTAGTACACGCCCGGATCGAGCCGCACCTCGTCGCCGGCGATCGCCTGGTCCACGCCTTCGGCCAGCGCGCAAGGCACGGCCACCGAGCAAGCAGTACCGGTCCCGCCGGGTGCCACGTGCAGCACACGCAGCGGAGCAGGGATCACGATCTCGTCGCGCGTCGACGCGCTCGCCTGCGCAAAGCCTGAATCCAGCGGCGCACCGTCCGGATCGCTGTACCAGACGCGCACGTCGTACGCCGTGCCCGGCGTCAGCCAGAACAAGCTCCCCACGAAGCGATCACTCGCCACGCGTGTCAGCGGGAAACCAGCCTCGTACGCGTCGGCGCCCGCGAGGCGATACTCGACGTGCGCCACGGCATCACCGTCCGCATCACTTCCCCCCGGCAGCGTGGCAATGACGCCCATCGAGTGAAAGGTGCCGTAGAGCTCGAGCGATCCGAGCTCGTCCCCGAGCACGCCGCTCACGGCGCCGGCGCCGCCCTCCGCGCACGGTAGCTCGCCAGCTCCGCCAGCTCCGCCAACACTGTCACCGCCAGCAGCGCCGCCGCCGCCGGTGCCAGCGCCACCATCAGCGCCAACTCCGCCGCCGCCGGTACCAGCGCCTGCAGCGGCACCGCTGGGGTCGCCACCTTCGCCGTCCGCACCACTCATGCCGCCCATCGCCGCGCCGGTGCCGCCCTGAGCGTTCGCGCCACCCTTTCCACCCTTGCCACTCGTTCCAGCGTTGCCGCTGCTGCCACCCTTCGAGGCGCCACCGCTGCCGGCGCTGCCCTGGGTCGCGTCATCGCCGCCGCTATCCCCGCAGGCCGCCGCAACGAGCACGATGCCAGAGAAAAACCAGTGCAACGCCTTCATGGTCATGCGCCCCGCCGACCATATCACGGCCCCAAGCGACATCGCTGATGCGCCACCGTCTCACCAGCCGCGGACTTGAACGATACGCATCGAGATGCGAGCCGCTCGGACCGGACTCCACGCCGTCGCCTTGCGCCGTGGAACCCCCTTCGCGGCGGGAAGAAGCGACAGGGTGCGCCCTGTCGGGCACCGACCCGTGAAACCCGGCGCGACGACAGCAGCTCACTGCGAAACACGGCGCGAATTCAGGGCCTCGGTTTTGCCTGTCCGCTCTTTCACCGCCAGAAACGAGACTGCAGTCCAACGGTGATAGGGAATCGCCGTGAAAGCAGCAGCGCGCCGGGCGACAAGGTTAGCCCTGTATGTCTCTCACGGAGCGCGAGGACACCGCGCGGGGCCTCTCCACGGCGCCGATGTCGGGGGCGCAACCGTTGAAGTCGTCGTTCACACCGAGGATGCGCAGCGCAGCGTCGACCAGCGCGCTGCTGGCGAGAGGCGTGAAGTCGTTCTGCGCGGTGAACAAGGGCGCTTGCATCACGCCGTGCACTTCTTGCCCGGTCATGGTGATGAGTGCCTTCATGGTCATGCTCCCTGCCGACCATATCACGGCCCCAAGCGACATCGCTGATGCGCCACCGTCTCACCAGCCGCGGACTTGAACGATACGCATCGAGATGCGAGCCGCTCGGACCGGACTCCACGCCGTCGCCT
>DATLIL010000697.1:0-1743 GCA_035539475.1 Polyangiaceae bacterium | reverse complement strand
TTTCTGTACCGTGTCGCGCTCGGCCCGCGCGACGCGCGTGCGTCCTCGCTTGCCGTGCGGGCGTGCGAACCGCTGGAGGCGGCTGGGAGGCGGGCGCTTGTCCGTAGCGACTTGCCGGCGGCGATCGGTCTGCTCGAGCGGGCCTCCCGGTTGCTTTCCACCAATGATCCACGGCGCATCGCTCTGCTGGCCGAGTTGAGCGGGGCGATGATTGAGAGCGGCAGGCTGGACGATGCCGGCCGCGCGCTGGACGAGGCCGAGCACCTCTCAACCGCCGCTGACGACCAGCGCTTGGCAGCGCATGTGCTCGTTCAACGGCAGTTCCTCCGCATCTTCCACGGCGAAGAAGGCGGGCTGGAGGAGGCGGCACGCGCGGCGGCCGTGGTGATCCCGGTCTTCGAGCGCCTCGGGGACGACCTCGGCCTTTGCCGTGCGCGTCGTCTTGAAGCCTGGCTATCCTTCACCGCGGCTCGCGGCGAGGCCGCCATCGCGGCTTGGGAGCAAGCTGCTGCTCACGCACAACGTGCCGGAGATCGGCATGGGTACTACGAGATTCTTACATGGATCGCTTCTGCATTGTGGTTTGGGCCTACACCGGCGACCGAGGGCATCCGCCGGTGCGAGGCGCTGCGCGAGGAGGTGCGTGAAAGCGCCCAATCCGAGGCGGCGATCCTGCGCCAACTCGCATGCCTCAACGCGATCGCTGACCGCTTTGCGGTTGCCCGCGAACTCATCGCGACCAGCAACGCCACCTACGCCGACCTTGGGCTCACGCTTTACGTGGCGTCCTCCGAGCACGAAGCTTTGATCGAACTGCTCTCGGGAGACCCTGCTGCGGCCGAGAGAAGTGCGCGCGTAGCGTATAGGACGCTCGAAGAGATGGGCGAGCGCTACTTCCGCTCGACGATGGCCGCGTCTCTTGCGGTGGCTATCATCGAGCAGGGCCGTTACGAGGAGGCCGAGGAATTTGCCACGCTCAGCGCCGAACTGGCTGCGAGCGGCGACCTGATAACGCAAGTGCTCTGGCGTCGCGTACGTGCACGGGTGCTGATCCAGCGGTCGGAGATCGAGGCGGCTGAGACGCTTGCACGCGAGGCGGTGAGGATCGCCGAAGCGACCGACTTCATCAACGATCGGGCCGATGCGCTGATCGACCTGTCGCACGTGTTGGAGGCAGCCCGCCGAGGCAATGAGGCGATCGACGCCACGTCTCGCGCGCTGCGTCTCTACGAGCAAAAAGGGAACGTCGTCGCGGCGGCCACGACCCGTGTTCGCCTTAGTAGACTCGTCACCTTGTGACTGCTCCCTTGCGTCACACCCTATTGGAACCGCTGTGGTTCGTAGCCGGTGAAGTGCCTGTCATGCCTGGAGCGCGAGATCTATCCCTTTGGGGGGAAGATCCTCTGATCCTCCTTGGGGACACCTTGCCTCAACAATTCGACTTTGGCTCTCGCTCTTTTGATCGCCGCTGATACCTCGGCTTCGAGTCCCTCGAGGAGTTTGATCTGTTCCTCCAGATCTCCTATGAGCTTGTCGTCGACGGCCATTTCAATCCTCCCTGCATTCATCGAGAGAGAGTACTCACCTCCGTCAATCTGCCTATGCGTCGCGGGTCGAACAATTGTCCGCCGACACCGGCATTGAGCAGGACGGAGTTGTACTCGCCAACTGCTGCCGAACGTTGATCGCTAATAGAGATAGACCATTTCAACCCACCACTCGAAATGATTGCCGGTGCTGTCT
>DATLIL010000696.1:0-4320 GCA_035539475.1 Polyangiaceae bacterium | reverse complement strand
AGCTCGTCGTCGTCGGCCAGGCGCACGCGGCGCTGAGCGCCGGCACCGTCCGAGCGGCGCGAGAGCGGCACCTGCCCTCGAAGGTAGGTTCCGAGCTCGCGCCGCGAGGCTGCCCAGGCTCGCCCCACGACACACTCGAGGGGCAATGTTATAGCGCCCCCTGCGCTCATGAAGCTCTGCGCAGTCTCGGTGGATCTCGACGAGATCCACCACTACTACCGGATCCACGGGCTCGGCGCTCCGGCGCTGTCGCATCCGGTCTACGACGTTGCGCTGGAGAGGCTCGAAGAGTGGGCACGCAGCGAGCGCATCCCACTGACCTGGTTCGCCGTCGGGGCTGACCTCGGACGGGCCGCGAACGCAGAGGCGCTGAGCGGAGCCGTCCGCCGCGGAGACGAAGTCGGCAACCACTCGCAGAACCACCTCTACGACCTGACCCGCCGTGAGCTCGCCGAGCAGGCCAAGGAAATCAGCCAGGGCACGGAGTCCATCACCCGCGCGACGGGTGAGAAGCCGAGCGGCTTTCGGGCTCCAGGCTACACCGTCACCGACGCGCTGCTCGCCATGCTGCAGGAGCAGGGCTACGCCTACGATTCGTCGGTTTTTCCCTGCCCGACCTACTACGCAGCCAAGGCCGCGAAGATGCTTGGCTACCGCTTGCGCGGGCGCCGCTCGGCAGCCGTGCTCGACACGCCGGCGATGCTCGGGGCACCGACGCGGCCGTATCGCGTGGGCCGCCCTTACTGGAAGCAGGGCGACGGCCTGGCGGAGCTCCCGATTCAGGTCACCCCGGGCGCCAGGTTGCCCTTCATCGGCACCACGCTCGCGCTGGCGGGCCCCGACGGCGCGCGCCTGCTCTGCCGCTCGCTGCTCGGAGAACCGCTGATCAACCTCGAGCTCCACGGCGCGGACGCGCTCGGCACGAGTGACGGGCTCGAAGAGCTCGAGCGGCACCAGCCTGACCTGCGACTCTCGGTGCAGCGCAAGCTGGAGGCGTTTTCGGCCGTTATCGGCCTTCTGCGCCGCGCCGGTTATTCGTTCGTCAGGCTGGACGAAGCGGGCAGACTCTGCGTGCGCGCCTGAACGCGGTGCACCACGAGGGCCGCGGCGACGGCGGCCCCGATCACGTCCGCGAGGAGGTCGAAGACGTCGGCGGAGCGATGCGGCAGAGCGCTCTGATAGAGCTCGAGCACACCGCCGAGCACGGAGGCGATCAGGGCGGCCAGCAGGCATTGCGCACGCAGGGTGAGGCGCGGAAGCTCGAAACGGACCGCGCGCCACCAGACGAACTGCATCAGGCCGAAGGCGAGCACGTGGCCGAGCTTGTCCCAGCTGATTGCCGGCGGCTCGAAAGGCGGCGGTGGGATCTCGATGCTGCCGCCCCAGAACACGAGCGCAGCGTAGGCGATGGCGGGAACCACGTGACCGAGGAAGCTGCCACGCGCCGGTCCGCTGGCTTCAGGCACGCGCCGTGTCCTCCAGCTTCTGGCCCCGCGTTTCGGGCAGGAGCCAGAGCACCAGCAGCAGGGCCACGACGGGGAACAGCGCGGTCACGCGTAGGGTAGGGGCCCAGCCGGTCTCACGGACCAGCGGAGCTATCACCAGGGGCGAGCCCCAGTAGCCGATCCGGCCGAGCAGGTTGTTCGACCAGGCAAATGCGCTGCCGCGCAGCGAGGTGGGGAAGAGCTCGGTGGTGAAGGTGTTCAGCACCGTGAGTGCCGCCGTGACACCGACGATGGCGAGCGTCAGGCTGACGACGACGAGCCCGAACGGCTTGGCGCTGTAGCTGCCGAACACGCCGGCTGCGGTGAGCGTGAGGATCACGGCGGCGCCTGGCTTGCGTCCGATCAGATCGAGCAACTTGCCGGCGCCGAAGACCAGCGGCATGGCGGCGAGGGCAGCGATGACCTGAGCTTTGGCGGCCACGGGCTCTTGCCAGCCGAGCTCGCTGAGCGCGTAGTCCTTCCAGAAAAAGACGGCGTTTTGCGTGGCGATGTAGGTAAAAAACCAGATCGCGCTGAGCTCGATCACGCGGCGACGAAAGGGTGTGCTCCAGATCGCGAGCAGCGAGGTCGGCTGAGCGTTCGCTTGCTGTTCGGTGAAGCGGGCCGTTTCGCGCAGGTTCCGTCGCGCGAAGGCGATGATCACGAGCGGGATGACACCGACGAAATAGACCGTGCGCCAGCTGCCGAGCGCCACGATCTTGGGCACGATGCCCACGCAGATCACGTGTCCCAGCGTGGCCGCGGCGCCGATCACGCCGATCACCATGCCGCGCCGCTCGGCCGGAAACTCTTCCGCGGCGATGACCATGCTGGTGGCCCACTCGCCGATCAGAAAGATGCGGGCGATCAGCTGGAAGACGGCGAACGCCCAGACGTTGGGCGCCAGGCCCGAGAGGGCGGTGAAGATCGTGTAGCCGATGATCGTCAGCGTGAGCACGCGCTTGCGGCCCCAGCGATCGGCCCGACCGATCACCAGGTAGGCCAGCACGGTGCCGACGTTGATGAAGCCCGCCAGCCAGCTGGCGTCGCCCTTGTCGAGGCCCCACTGGCTGCGCAGGTGAGGCAGGACCTGCATCAGCGCTGCGAAGTCGTAACCTTCGAAGAAGGTCGCGACGCTGAGGAACACGAACAGGCGGCGCTGGTAGCCGTCGAGCTTCATTCGATCAAGCCGCCGGTCGGGCTCGAGGCATTGGCGTACAGGCGCCGCGGCATGCGGCCGGCGAGGAACGCCTTGCGTCCGGCGCTGACCGCCTCGCGCATGGCCTGGGCCATGAGCACCGGGTTCTTGGCTTCGGCGATGGCCGTGTTCATCAGCACACCCTGACAGCCGAGCTCGAGCGCGAGCGCAGCATCGCTCGGCACGCCGACGCCGGCGTCGACGATCACGGGCACCTTCGCGTGCTCGAGAATGATGCGCAGGTTGTATGGGTTCCTGATGCCGAGCCCCGAGCCGATCGGCGCGGCCAGCGGCATCACCGCCGCACAGCCGATGTCCTCGAGCTTCTTGCACACGATCGGATCGTCGATGCAGTAGGGCAGCACGGTGAAGCCTTCCTTCACCAGGGTCTTGGCCGCCTCGAGCGTCTGCTCGTTGTCGGGGTAGAGCGTCTTCGGATCGCCGATCACCTCGAGCTTGACGAGCTCCGCGATGCCGAGCTCGCGCGCCAGCCGCAGCGTGCGCACGGCGTCGTCGGCCGTGTAGCAGCCGGCCGTGTTGGGCAGGATGGTCCAGCGCTTGCTGGCGAGCAGGCTCATCAAGGAGCCCGCGCTCCTGTCCTTGAGGTCGACCCGGCGTAGGGCCACGGTCACGACCTCGGCGCCGGAGGCCTCGAGCGCCTCGCGCGTCTGCTCGACGCTCTGGTACTTGCCGGTACCTACGAACAGCCTCGAGCGGAAGGTGTGCGAGCCAACGCGCAGCAGATCATCGTCGGACATGGCGGCCTCGTACATCCGCGCAAACGTGGCGGCAAGCGCGCGCTAGGCCGCTGAATTGCGCCTGAAAACCACGACGCCCGGCTCGAGCTCCTCCGCCCGCAGACCGAAGCTTCTGGCGCGCGGTACCTCGCTGCGCGCGACCAGCAAGACGCCGTCCTCGGCGAGCGCCGTGGAGAGCACGGCCAGGGCGCGGCGGCCGGCGTCGTCGCCCAGGTAGATGAGCACGTTCTTGCACACGACCAGGTCGAACTCGCCGGGCGGCCCGCCCTGCAACAGATCGCGAGGAGTGAAGCTGACTCGGCCCTGCAGCGAGGCCCGAACGCGGACACCACCGTCGGCGCTGGTCTCGAGGTAACGCTCCAGGAGCTCGGCCGGTAGCTCGCGCGCGCTGTCCCGTGCGTACGAAGCCTCGCGCGCAGCCGCCAGCGCCACCCGGCTCTTGTCCAGGCCGACCACGCGCAGCGGTCGCTCTCCTGCGGCCTCGTCGAGCAGCATGGCCAGGGTCCAGGCTTCTTCGCCCGTCGAGCAGCCCGCCGACAGGGCGCGCAGGCGAGAGCCGCGGAGCCGGGGCAAGAGCGTGCGGCGCAGCGCCTGCCATTGCGCGGCGTCGCGGAAGAAGCGTGTCTCACCGACGCGGACGACCTCGCCGAGCTCGGCGCGCAGCAGCGGGTCGCGTTCCAGGCGCTCGACGACTAGCTCGAGGCTCTGGCCGCTCTCGGCGCTGAGCTCGGCCAGGCTCGCGGAGATGCGAGCTCGGAGCCAGGCTGGGGCAGCGGCGCCGCGGCGGGATGAGATGCCGGACGACGACCCGCTGCTGAGCCGTGTCCTGGCGCTCGTCGAGCAGCATCACGGCGTCGGCAGCCGCGGCGCCGCTGCCCCA
>DATLIL010000695.1:0-4375 GCA_035539475.1 Polyangiaceae bacterium | reverse complement strand
TCATCCCGGGTCTCAAAACTGAACACAACCGACCGGCTGGACGGATTTTCGGGTAGTATCAGAGGGGTGGACCCCCAGCGCGCGCTCGCGGGATTGGTCGCCGTTGCCGCTCGTCTCGGCATCGAAGTGAAGAGCACTGCGTTGCGCGGCACGCGCCCGAGCGCCGGGGGCCTCTGCCGGATCAACGGTAAGAGCGTCGTGCTGCTGAACTCCAAGGCCAGCCCGATCGACCGCGGCCTGGCGCTGGCAGAGGCGCTGGCCAGCCTCAACCTCGAGCTCGGAGAGCTCGACCCGGAGGTCGCCCGCTACCTGGAGCTCCGCAAGAAGAGGAAGCCGCAACTCCTGACCGGACCCGGCCTGGTCTCGACGGCGCCGTCGCGCCGCCGCCGCCGTGCGCTACCGTAGTTGCCCGCTCGCCGGAAAACGTGGTGAGTGGTTCGCAGCTTGAAGCCGCTACGAGACGTTCCCCTCTCACCGCTGTGCACGATGCAGGTCGGCGGCCTTGCGCGTCATCTGGTCGAGGCGCACACCGAGGCGGACGTGAAGGGCGCGCTCGCCTGGGCTGCCGAGCAAGGCGTTGCCGCGCGTGTCTTGGGCGGAGGCAGCAACATCGTGGTCGGCGACAGTGGCGTCGACGGCCTCGTGCTCTGCGTGCGGACGCGCGGCATCGAGACTCGAGCGCTGCCGTCGGGCGAGGTGCTGGTCACTGCCGCGGCGGGCGAGAGGTGGGACGACTTCGTTGCGCTCACCGTGACCGAGAACTGGCAGGGGCTCGAGTGTTTGAGCGGAATTCCCGGCCTCGTCGGCGCCACGCCGATCCAGAACGTCGGCGCCTATGGCCAGGAAGTGGCCGAGACGATCAGCCATGTCCGGGTGCTCGATCGCCACTCGCTGGAGGTCCTCGAGCTCGCGGCCAGCGAGTGCGCCTTCGCCTATCGCGACAGCCGCCTCAAGAGCGCGGAGCCCGACCGCTTCGTCGTGCTCGCGGTCACCTACCGCCTCACGCCAGGCGGCGCGCCCGCCGTTCGCTACGCCGAGCTGCAAAAGCACCTGGCCTCCGTCGGCAGCGCGCAGCCGTCCCTGGCCGAGGTGCGCGAAACCGTGATCCACCTGCGGCGCCAGAAGTCGATGGTGCTGGACGCGGTCGATCCCAATCGCCGGAGCTGCGGTTCGTTCTTCGTGAACCCCGTCGTCGCCGCCGAGCTCGCCAGCCTGGTGCAAGCCAGCGCGGCACCGAAAGCGATGCCGCAGTGGCCGCAAGCCGACGGCCGCGTCAAGCTCGCCGCCGGCTGGCTGATCGAGCAGTCGGGATTCGCCAAGGGCACGCGCCGCGGCGCCGTGGGCCTGTCGTCGCGCCACGCACTCGCCATCGTCTGCCATGACGGCGCGAGCGCCGCGGACGTGCTCGCCTTCGCCGAAGAGATCAAGACCGGCGTCCACGAGCGCTTCGGCGTCGAGCTCACTCCGGAACCGGTGATCTGGTCCTGAGGCTGCAATTCCCCTGGTTTTGTTGGGGAACACGCCGTAACGGCGCCGCCTATCGCTGCAGCTTTGGCCGGCATGCATCCGTTCTGCGACAGCGCTGACCAGTGGCTGGAAGCGTGCGGCCAGAAACGGCGTTCAGCTTGGTATGTCCCCCGATGGCCGGAAGCGCCGTTTAGCGCACGCGCTCGTCGCCTGCACGCTGGCTTGCTACGCGCTTGTCGCGTGCGCGGGCAGCGACGAACGTGGAGGAAGCACGCTGAACGCAACGCCGGCGTCGGCGGCATCGGTTTCCGCCTACACCTTCCTGATGGGGCCGGACGTCAAGGTAGCGGGGGATTACTGCGGGCTTGCCGGTAGCGTCACGCGCGAGTGGGAGGCGCTCTACCACCTGATCGATGCCGGGGAGGAACACCTGCTGCGCATTGTGGTCCGCAGTGCGCTGACTCCGGAGGGGCGCGTACTAGGCGTCGTGGGGCTGTACAAGCTCGGTCGCCTCAGCAGAGAAGAGGCCACTCGCGCCCTCGGGATGATGGACGTCACCGTCGAGGGCTGCTCGGGCTGCATGGGCATGACGTCACCAGCCTCCGAGTTCACGTTCCTGTTCCGAGACTTCGACAACGCCATCGAGCTCCCGGGAGCCGTACGGACACAGAGCGCGCCGCCAGCCGACGCCGGCGCCGAGCCGACGGACGCTGGCGAGCTCGGCGAACAGTGAGTCCGTGAAGAACGGCAGGCATCGCCCCGGCCGAGCGTGTTCCCCAACCCTCTCGACGAGTCTCCCACGCAACGGACAGGGGCGATTCCGCCGGACGGCGAAGCCGCGTCAGCGGCTGAGCCTGGAACCACCTCGTGGGTCTTGATCGGATCAGATCACGATCCATGAAAGAGGCGCGAGTCACCACAAACTGACCGACCAGGCGCGCCTTGCTCACAGAACACCCGGAAGGCCGGGCGCCATGCGAGGCACTCCGCCAAACAAAACAACCAAGAAGCAGGGGCCTCGCGAGCTAGTTCCAGTACAGCGTGGCGCGGGCGATCACGGTGCGCGGCCAGCCCGGTACGAAGTGAATGCCTGTGACGGGCTCGGGCTCGTACGCCAGACGACTCGTCGTCACGAAGTTCACGGGCCGCCAGCGGACGTCGAACAGGTTCATGACATCGACCGCCCCTTCGATGTCGCGGTAGCGCAGGCCGGCGCCGATGTCGAAGAGCGTGTAGCCCTGCGCGGTGAGCGAGTAGTCCTCGTTGGCCGGGCGATCGGCGATGGCGCGAACGCGGACCGAGCCGAACGGACTGTACCGTCCAAAGCGCGGATGAGCAGCGAGGCCGGCAGTCAACGTGCGCACCGGTGCCAGCGGCACGCGATCAGCGGGGTCGCCCGTGAGGTAGCGGGCGCGGGTCAGCGTCAGGTCCAGATCGGCGAGCAACCAGTGCTTCAGGTGCGCGCGCGCGCCTAGCTCGATGCCCATGCGGCGCGACTCGGCTGACGGCTCGGTCGTGCCTTCGTCTCCGACCCAGACGAGCTCCGAGCTCAGGTCGAGGAGGAAGCCGGAAGCGTAGAGCTGCACGTCAGCGTTGGGCCGCCAGCGCGCGCCCGCCTCGTAGCCCAGCGCCGGCGCCATCAGGTCCGCGTCGTCCCCCAGTGCGCTGCGCGCGTCGTTGGAGTGAAAACCGCGGCCGTAGTTGCCGAAGAGCTGGAGCTTTGGCAGCGGCCGTAGCTCCACGCCGAACTTGGGCAGCCCCAGCATCGCGCTCGCGCTGCCTGCCTGCTGGTTGCCCCCGCGCGCGTCGACGTCCGCTTGCATGCGCTCGAGCCGCAAGGCGGCCATGACCTGGAGCCAGCGCGTGAGCAGGGCGCGCTCCTCGACGAACGCAGCCGTCGACGCTTCCACGACATGCGCGGCGTTGGTCGTGGACAGGCGCTGGCGGCGCTCCTGGTGATAGAGGCCGTTGTCCACGTCGTCGGCGCGCGCCTCCACGCCGAACGTGGAGCGCACGAACACCGAACCGAGCGGAGCGACGTGCTCCACGCTGGCGCGACCGCCAATCAGCGCCCGATCGTCCGTCTGCTCGATGCCGTCGCCGTGCTCTGGGTCGCTCGCGAAGAAGGTGAAGTTCGAGTCGAGGCCAAAGCGATAGCGGACCGCGTAGAGCCGAGTCGAGACTTTCACGTCGTCGGCGCGGAGAGACCAGCCGAGGTCCGCGGAGTGGCGCTGCGTGCGACCGCCCTCGCTGGGATCGACGGCGTCAAAGCGATCGAGGCAAGGCTCGCCGTAGACGGAGGGCGGCGCGAGGCCGGGCTCGCCCTCGCCGCAGACGGCGCGCAGCGGCAGCTGCCCGGAGGCGTTCCAGCTCGCCACGTACGACATGACACGGGCCTCGAGCTCTCCGCCGCGGTCGGTCTCGTGCCGTACACTGGCAACGAGGTTCATCTTGCCGAGATCCTCGGGGTGACGGAAAGGGCCGTCTTCCTCGACCACCTCGGCGCCGAGGAGCGTGGACCAGCCGTCGCCCAGCGCCGGTGAGACGCCGACCACGGCGCGCCGGTGGCCGAAGCTACCGAGCTCGCCGCGCGCCAGGCTCTCGGGCAGCGCGTCCAGGTACTCGACCTCGACTGCGCCCGCGGTGACGAAGTCGCCGAAGCGAGCGTCGTACGGGCCCTTGTGTACGGACATCGTCTTGATCAGCTCGGGCACCACGAAATTGAAATCGGCGTAGCCCTGGCCGTGCCCGTGACTACGCATGTTGAGCGGCACACCGTTGACGAAGAGCGCGACGTCGGTGCCGTGATCGGCGTCGAAGCCGCGCAAGAAGTACTGGTTCGCCTTGCCGCCGCCGGCGTGCTGCACGACGACGAGCCCCGGCGCCGCCTCGAGCAGCTCTCCAGGCG
>DATLIL010000694.1:0-9952 GCA_035539475.1 Polyangiaceae bacterium | reverse complement strand
CAAGCGCCTGGCGCGGGTGCTCGGGCTCGTGTCGGCAGCGGCCCTGCTGCTCGCCAGCGCTCCCGCCGTCGCTCAGGTCGACGTTTCGCCGCCGCTCGACAACGTGATGCTGCTGGTCGACACGTCCGGCTCGATGGAGTTCCAGTTCGACGGCTCTGCCGTCACCTGCAGCCCGGGCAACACCGCGGGGACGAACCATCGTAGCCGCTGGGTCCATCTGCTCGAAGCGCTGACCGGTACGATCAGCAACTACTCGTGTGAGCAGCTCGATCGCGACGATCCCAAGTTCGCCGGCCCCAACGGCGAGTACTCGATCGACGACAACGACGCCTACGACTACAAGCACCCGATCCCTTACCACCGGCCCATGAGCGGTGGCTGCTCGCCGCGCCCGGGCAACCTGCCGAGCAGCGGCAATCTCTTCGCGTACCCGGCGGGAGCGATCGCCTACAAGAACATCGGCGAAAGCAGCTGCACCTTCCAGCAGAGCCAGGACGGCATGCTCGACTCGTTCGCGAGCGAGGTCCGCTTTGGCCTGATGACCTTCGACTCCCTCACCCACGCCGGGACGGGTATCGCTGGCACCACGGGCGCCAACTACGCAGACGGCTTGCTCGGCACCTGGAGTTACTTCCCGAGATACCTCGACACGACCGGCACGCCCGCCGAAGGCGCGGTCGCGGAGTGCGCCGTCACGGACCAGGAGGTCGGCGCGCGCAACGGTGCCGCGCCGCCGTGGGAAGGTCGCATGGTAAACTTCGGCGACCCCGCAGACGGTGGCAGCGGACACCTGCTCAAGGCCCAGCAGATCCAGGAGATCCTGCTGGCGACCCGACCTTTCGGCGCGACCCCGATCGCGGGCATGCTGCGCGACGCGGAGACCTTCTTCTTCGAAGACGACTATCCGGACTACACCGCCGGGACGACGACGAGCCTGAAGTTCGGACCGAAGGACGATCCGTACGTGGACGCTGGCTGCCGCGAGCAGTTCGTCGTGCTCATCACCGACGGTCACCCGAACCTCGATCTGAGAGACGATTGTGTCGGCGACACGAGCTGCGCCAGCGGTGACGAGGACTGCAAGTGTCCGTACGATCCGGCCGAGACGATCGCGCTGCGCCTGGCCAGCTCCGCAACCAGGCCTTCGGTCCCGGTCTTCGTGATCGGCGTGGCGCTCGATGCCTTCACCTACCCGAGCTCGGGCACCGCCACCGTCACCTGCAATGGGCTGAACGACACCGACTTCGCGACCGCCTGCGACAGCAGCGCTGCCGCCGACCTCGCCAACAGGGGTCTACAAGCTTGCTGCTCGCTACGCGACATCGCTGCGGCCGGCAAGGATCCGAACGACAGCTCGAGCACGGCCGGCAAGGCCTTCTTCGTCGACACGCCGGAAGCGCTGCGCTCTGCGCTGAGCGCCGTCTTGAGCCGCGGCCTGTCGGACTCGAGCCGCACCCAGCCGGTCTTCTCGGGCGCCGGCGGCAACGTGGCGAGCAGCCAGCGTTACTACTCGTCGTACATCCCCAAGGAGTTCAAGCCGTGGGAGGGGCGGATCGAGCGCGAACGTTACGTCTGTGAGGACGACGACGCCAATCCAGCCACGCCCAAGCAGCCTGTCCCGGTCGACGTCGACCCGACCGCCGGCGACGACTTCGCCGCCAACTTGAACTCTGGCAACGGCGCGGCGCGGCGCTTCTACACCGTGATCGGCGGCACCGGCACCGAGACGACGATCGATTCGGGCGGGACGATCCGTCCCTACATCAGCGACACGCCGGCGGACGGGCTCAGCGCCTACCGTGGTTACCTCGTCACGGGCACCGACGACACCAGCACCGCCTTTACGGCTCAGGTGCCGGCCAAGGCGCTCGACTTGCCGAACACGAGCTGCACGCTGGCGGACAACGCCTGCCGCGACCGCTACCTCAACTGGCTGATCGGACTTCCGAACGGCACCACGAACTCGCGCTGCGACACTCGCGGGAGCGCAGACTGCGCGCTCCTGGGCGACGTGTTTCACTCGACCCCTCGCGTCGTGAACCGCCCGGTGGCCGCGCTGCGCGACGAGACCTACACCAAGTTCGCCTCCAGCTACGCCACCCGCCCGGCGGTGCTCTACACCTCGACGAACGACGGTTTCCTGCACGCGTTCAAGACGTTCTCGAACCTGGGCGGTGACCCGGATGACCTCGAAGAAAACGTCCTGACCAAGACGAACAACGAGCTCTGGGCCTTCATCCCGCCTGCGGTTCTGCCGGATCTGGACGGGAGTTATCCGTACACGCACCAGCTTCTGCTCGACGGCGCCCCCGTGGTCAAAGACGTCGTGGCCATCGTCGACGAAAACGACGACACCAAGATCTACTATCAGCGCAGCCAGACGACGGCGCAGGCGGGCAGCAACGGCTGGCGCACGGTGCTGGTGCAGGGCTTCGGCAGGACCCGCGGCGGCTACTTCGCCGTGGACATCACTCAGCCGGTCCCCGGCGATAACCCGCTCGAAGTGACCGCGGACGGCGGCCCGCGTTTTCTCTGGCAGCTGACGAAGGACGCGGACGGCAAGGACCTCTTCGGCTCGGGCGGCGCCACGCCGCTCATCACCACGCTGTTCATCAACAAGACCGAAGTCGCCGTGGCGGTGCTGCCGGGTGGCGTGGGCAAGGTCGAGGGCAGCGCAGCCTGCCCCGCCGGTCTGCCGAGCGACATTGCGATCGAAGAGGCCTTCGGGCCGCGCGACGAGGTCAGGTGCTACAAGAGCGAAACCGTGGGCGCTCATTCGCTGACGATCGTGCGCCTCGATACCGGCGAAATCCTGCGCACCTTCCGCCGCACCGACACCGAGATGGCGCCCGAGATCAAGACCGCCAACGTGATCGGGATCGCCCCCCTCGCCTCGCCGATCACGGGTCAGCCCGTCGCGTATCCGGCGGAGGTGGGCGCCGTGGCCGATCGCATCTTCGTGGGCGACGCGGACGGCCGCATCTGGAAGGTCGACGTCTCCGGTGACTCGCCCGCGGGCTGGACGATGAATCTCTTCTTCGACACCTATCCGGCCGACGCCGGCGCCGTCCAGCACGACTTCGATGACGGTCAGCCGATCCAGACGCCGCCGGTGCTGTCGGTCGACGATCTCGGCCTGCTCACGGTGGGCGTCTCCACCGGCGACCAGGACACGACCGGCACCGACACGACGATGACCAACTACGTCTGGTCGCTGACGGAGAACATCGTCGACAACGTGTTCGAGACCAAGGTCAACTGGTACCAACCGCTCGAGGACGGCGAGAGGGTCACCGGCCCGATGTCGCTGTTCAGCAGCGCGCTCTACTTCTCGACCTTTTCCCCGCGCTCGACCAACGACTCGGTCTGCAGCTCGGGCTCGAGCCGTCTGTGGGGTGTCGACTACCTGACTCCGGCCGAAGAAACGAACCTCGCCGCCGGCGGAGCGGCCGTGGCGCTCAAGCAGGCGCCCACGGACACCACGTTCGTGCAGTATCTCGAGTTCGAGAACCTCGTGGCGGGCGGTCCCGACGGCGTCAAGCCGGTGGTCTTCGGCGTGACGATCGCCCAGCTGCCGACCTGCTTCGAGGACATCCCGGCCGCCGATGGCGACTGGCTCGGCTTTGGCTCTCACTCGGCGATGAACCAGATCAACCCGGGCAAGTTCGAGCTCGTGGTGCACACCGGGCAGGCCGGCGAGAGCATCCCAGGCGGTACGACCAACGTGTTCAAGATGGATTTGCCCACGCCACCGGCGCTGACGTCCATCGATTCCTGGGCCGCGATCGTCGAGTGACGATTTGCTATGCTGCGCGGGCATGAGCGCCCCACCACCCTGCCGCTGGCTCTTCCTTGCGGCTTGCCTCGTCGTCGCGTGCGATCGAGGTGACGGCGCCAAGGTCGTGGCGTCGGCGGGGCCCAGCGCCAGCGTGGCGGCACCACCGCCGGTCGATCGCCTGGCCCCCGGTGAGCTCGCACCCGGCACGAGGCAGGTCTTCGGCCTCGTCATCCCCGAGCAGATGAGCGTCGTCACGCAATCGCCGACACGGGCGCTGCTCGAAGGCGAGGTCGAAGCCGGAGAGCTCGTCGACTACGTGCGCTCGCGCGTCGTGGTAGCGCACGTCGAGATCGGCGCCGGCCGTACGATCTTTCCGCAGGCCCGCATCAAGGACGGCCCGCCAGACCGGCTCTACCAGCTCGAGGTGATGCCGGTCCGCCGCGGCACCACCATGACCGTGGAGGACGTGACGCCGCGGCCGAAGGATCTGCAGAATGTGCCGCAGGACGAGCGCTGGCGCCGGGCCGGGCGACGCCCCGACGGCAGCGTCGATCCCAACCTGCTCAAGTAAGCGCCTTCTACTTTTGCTGGCCGGTCTCGTCGTCGAGACGCATCGCTTCGAGCAGCAGGTAGTTGATGGACTGCCGATTGCCCCGCGGAGCTTCGATCTTGGAGTTGCGGAAGACGAAGCTGCCCTGCTTCCAGCGCAGCACCTCACGCAAGAAGTCGATGGCTTGCCGGTTCTGATCGTCGATCGAGGCACGCGCGAAGGAGCCCTCGTAGAGCTCGACCGTCGCGACGCGATCCTTCTCGGTCTTGATGCGCAGACGTCCCGAACGGCGCTCGAGCTCGAGCAGCGTGAGGATCGTGGTCAGCGACATGTGCGCGATATCGCCCTGTAGCGCGGCTGCACCCGGCGCCGACTGGGCTTCACCGGACATGCTGTCGTTCTTCCGCCGCAGGCGGCTGGCCATGTCGATCATGGCGCCCACCTGAGCCACGACGTCTTCGCTGCGAAACGGTTTCGACAGGTAGAGGTCGGCGCCGACGTGTAGGCCCTGCAGCCGAGCCTCGGCGTCGTCGGCTTCGGTCAGAAAAACAAAGGGGGTGCTGGCGGCCTTGGTCTGCTCTGCGCGCACTCTCCGCGCGACCCAGAAGCCGTCGATGTCCGGCTGCACGACGTCGCAGAGGATGCAGTCCGGTAGCAGTTCCCTCACCTTGTCGAAGCCCTCGCGCGCGCTGGCCGCCGTCGTGACTTCGTAGCCGGCCTCGGTCAGGAAGCGGGTGAGCAGGGCCGTGACCCACTCGTCTGCGATGATGAGGACGCGGCCGCGAGACACAGCAGAACGGTAGCATGCCAGCCGCCTCGGCCGGAAATCGGCAGCCGGACGAGAGGTCCGCCGGAGGGCCGAGCCTCGACCCGGCTGCTCACCGATGGCGCCACACACCTACACCGGCCTCCAGGCTTGTTGCGCTGCCGCTCCCAAGCTAGCGAGAGCGCCGTGAGTGACTTGCGCCAAACCCCGCTGATAGCCGAACACCGCGCGCTGGGCGCACGACTCGTCCCCTTCGCCGGCTGGGAAATGCCCGTGCAGTACCAGGGCATCTCTGCCGAGCACCAAGCCGTGCGCGAACGCGCGGGTCTGTTCGACGTCTCCCACATGGGAGAGCTCGAGGTTCGCGGCACCGGCGCGCTCGAGGCCGTCAATCGGCTGATCACGAACGACCTCGGCCGCATCCGTGACGGCCAGGCGCTCTACACCTGCGCCTGCAACGAGGCCGGGACGATCCTCGATGATCTGATCGTGTACCGGCGCGCCGTGGACGACATCCTGGTCGTCTGCAACGCGTCGAATCGCGAGAAGATCGCGTCCCACTTCGCCGCTCGGCTCTCGGGTGTGTCGTACCGAGACGCGAGCGACGACTTCGCGCTGATCGCGCTCCAGGGGCCCAAGGCGCTGGTAGTGCTGGCCGACGCCGGCTCGAGCATCGACGTCGCGCGGGACCTTTCATCTTTTCATTTTGCGAGCGGCCACGTCGGCGGCGTGCGGGCCACCATCGCGCGCACGGGTTACACCGGCGAGGACGGCGTCGAGCTGTTCACCGCCTGGGATGACGCCGTGCAGCTCTGGCGGGCCTTGATGGCAGCCGGCAGCGCGCACGGCATCGCTCCCACGGGCCTGGGCGCCCGCGATACGCTGCGGCTGGAAGCGCGCCTCTCGCTCTACGGCAACGACATCGACGAGACGACCAACCCGCTCGAGGCCGGCCTCGGCTGGGTCGTCAAGCTCGACAAGCCCGACTTCCTCGGCAAGTCGGCGCTCGAGGCCGTCAAGGCCCGGGGCCTGACACGCAGCCTGGTGGCCTTCGAGATGGCGGGCCGGGGCATCGCCCGACACGGCTACCCGCTACAGAGCCAGGACGGCACGGTCGTCGGCGTCTGCACCTCGGGCGCCCCGTCGCCGACGCTGGGCAAGAACATCGGTCTCGGCTACTTACCCCTCGGGATGCGCGAGGTCGGAACGCGCTTCCTGGTCGACTGCCGAGGCAAGGCCGTCGAGGCCGTCGTGGTGAAGGCTCCGTTCTACAAGCGAGCAAAGTGATGAGTGCAGCGAAAGACGTGAAGACCGATCGCAAGTACACCAAGGAACACGAGTGGGCGAAGTCCGAGGGCGACGAGCTCTTGATCGGCATCAGCGCCTTCGCCGTCGATCAGCTCGGCGACATCACGCTGGTCAGCATCGACGTGAAGGCGGGTGACGAGGTGACCGCGGGCAAGGCCTTCGGCACGATCGAGAGCGTCAAGACCCTGAGCGATCTGTTCGCGCCCGTGAGCGGCACGATCACGCGCGTGAACGCCGAGCTCGAGTCGACCCCCGAGCTCGTCAACGAAGACTGCTGGGGCAAAGGCTGGATGGTGGCGATCAAGCCGAGCAAGCTCGCGCAAGAAGACTCCGGGCTGATGGACGCCCCCGCCTACCAGTCTCACCTCGAGAGTTCTGATCACTGATGCGCTACCTGCCGCACACCGAGGAAGAGATCGCGGAGATGCTCCGCGTGATCGGCAAGGGCTCGCTGGACGAGCTGTTCAGCACCATCCCGGAAGGCGTGCGCTTCCGCGGCGATCTGGCCGTCCCCGACGCGCTCGACGAGCCGAACCTGATGCGCCACCTCGCCGACATCGCCGGCAAGAACAGCGGCGCCAGCATGCTGTCCTTCCTCGGCGCGGGCATGTACGCCCACCACATTCCGCCGGCCGTCGATCAGCTGCTCCTGCGCAGCGAGTTCTACACGGCCTACACACCCTACCAGCCCGAGGTGGCGCAGGGCACGCTGCAGGCCATCTGGGAGTTCCAGACCACGGTCAGCGAGCTCTATGGTCTGCCGCTGGCCAACGCCAGCTTGTACGACGGCGGCAGCGCCACGGCCGAAGGTGCGTTGATGGCCTGTCGCCTGACCAAGCGCGGCAAGGTGCTGGCCTCTCGCTGTGTGCACCCCGATTACCGCAAGACGACCGCCACCTATCTGAGCGGGCGCGAAAGCCAGGAGTATCGCGAGCTCGCCGTCGACGAGCGCGGCCTGGTGGACATGGCGGCGCTCGAGCGCGAGGTCGACGCGCAGACGGCGGCCGTGATCGTCGGCTACCCGAGCTTCTTCGGCGGCATCGCCGACCTGCGCGCGGTCGCCGAGCTCGTGCACGCGCGCGGCGCGCTGCTGGTCGCGACCGTGAGCGAGCCCTACGCGCTGGCGCTGGCAGAGTCTCCGGGCGCCCTCGGCGCCGACATCGCCGTCGGCGAGGGCCAGGCGCTGGCCTGCCCGCCGCAGTTCGGCGGCCCTGGCGTGGGCCTGTTCGCCTGCCGTGACGACCGCAATTTCCTCCAGCAACTGCCGGGCAGGGTCGCTGGAGAGACCGTCGATTCGCGCGGTGAACGCGGCTTCGTGCTCACGCTCTCGACGCGCGAGCAGCACATCCGTCGCGAGCGCGCGACCAGCAACATCTGCACGAACCAGGGCCTGATCGCGCTCTCGTTCGTGATTCGCGCCAGCTTGCTCGGCAAGCAAGGCTTCATCCGCGTCGCGGAGCAGTGCCTGGCCAAGGCGAGCTACCTGCGCCAGCGCATCCTCGAGCTACCCGGCTACTCCGAAGGCTTCGCGCCTGCGCCGTTCTTCAACGAGTTCGTCGTTCGGGTGCGAGGCGGAAGCGCAGCCCGCGTGTGCGAGAAGCTCGAGCACAAAGGCATCGTGGCTGGACTCGATCTCGGCCGCACCGATCCGTCGCTCGCCGATCGCCTGCTGGTGTGCGTCACCGAGCTGCACCGGCGCGACGATCTGGACAACTTCGTCAGCGCGCTGTCGGCGCTGTGAGCGCTGCTTGCGTCGCACGGTCATCCGTGCGATTCGTTGAGCTCGAGGTGGATCTCACATGGTGCGTGGTGTGAATTCGTTCGGTCTCAAGGGTGGTCTGCTGTGTCTGGCGCTGTCGATCCCGCTCGCCTGCGGTGAGGACGACGACAAGCCCGCTAGCGGGGTCGGGGCCAGCGGCGGCGCAGCCGGAGGCGGGAGCGGATCCATGGCAGACGGCGGAGACGGCGCAGCGCGCGCCGAGGGCGGCTCACCCGCGGGCGGACGAGGCTCGCAGGATGGCGGGGCGAGCGGCGCAGATCCGGGGAACGACGCCGGCACAGGTCCCGTTGGCGGCAGCGGTGGCGACGGCGGAAGCCTCGGTGACGCCGGTAACGGCGGGAGCCTCGGTATCGCCGGTGACGCGGGTAACGCCGGTAGTGGCGGTTCCGGCGGCGACGTCCCCACGTGCACCGAGCAGGAGCTCTTTGCCGCCCTTCCCGCCCATTTCGTCGCCGCCGTGGGGAGCACCACCTGCGTGCCCGGGCACGACTACTCGTCGGCGCAGGCCGACGCGACCTACTGCGACAACCTGCCTTGCTCTTGCATGGCCGATCTCGACTGGCAGGCGGGAGTCGCCGGCAACGACTTCGTCGCCACGGCGGACGTTACCGACTCCATACCCGTCGACTACGACGTGCTTGGCACTTCCGGTAGCTGCACCGCGAGCTTCAGCGCGACGCTCGAGTACACGGCCACCGTTGCATCGAGCAACGATGGCGGCGAGTTCCACACCGTCACCAGCGACGGGGCGTGGTCGCTCACCGGTGTCACCCTCTCGGGCTGCGCGATACTGGGCAGCGCGCGCGACAACCTCGAGACTCAGATCGCGGACGACATCCTGGCGACCTTCCAGGCCCTGGACGACGAGGCCATCGTCGCGAGCAATACCTGTCCCTGAGGCGTTGCTGACTCAGCCGACCTGAGCCAGCGCGTCGCAGGTGGCGGCGGCCGCCTGCACGGCGCGCACCCTGCCGACGACCGAGCTCAGGGTCCGCGGGTGGTAGACGAGGCCATTGTGACCACAGCCTTCGATCACGATGCCGTCACCGGCTGCGAACAGGGCCCCGTCCGGCACGACCTGGTCGTCGGCGCCGGCGATGGAGAAGTGCGGCACGCCCAGGTGGGCCGTGCGGCGCAGGCGCGAGAGCAAGAAGCTGCCCGGCACGATGTCTCGCCCGACCGGAGCCGGAAAGAGCAGCGCGCGCGTGGTGCCACCGAAGGGTGTGCCCGCCGAGATGGTCTGAACGACCCGAGGGTCACCACCGAGCTCCTGCACGTACCAGCGGGAAACCAGACCGCCGACGCTATGGCCCAGGAGGTGGATCCGAATACCGTCCGGCAGCGCGCGCACGAGCTCGGACAGGCGCTCGGCGATGCGCTCGATCGACGGGCCAGGAGCGTAGGTGAACGTGGCCGTGTGCGCCCCGGTCTGCTGCTCGATCTGCTCGCGCAGCGGCCGTAGCACTCCTGCCGTGGCGAACAGGCCATGCACGAAGACAACCACGTCGTCCCCGGCCTTGGCCCGTGGCATCACGACCGTCACATCGCGGTGGATCAGTACCGCCTGGCGGGCCAACGCGACCGCTTCGCGCCCAACGGCTTCGATGGAACGCAGCGCTCGGAGTCGGCGCGATGAGACTGGGATGCGGCTCACCACGTGTCTATTTCCTCTGGTTACACGATCTATGCCCCACCTGGCCACTTTTGCGCTTCGATGACACTGGACGAGCTTCAGCCTCAAAAGAAAGTTTTGGGCTCCTTTTCCCACCA
>DATLIL010000693.1:0-9910 GCA_035539475.1 Polyangiaceae bacterium | reverse complement strand
GCGTGAGCCCGCGCCGCCCGTGATCGAGGAAAACCCCTACGGCCTGCGCTGACTGAGCAAGACGGGCCAAACGCAACGCCGAGCGGTCCCGTGCGACGCGCGCTGTTTCAGTTTACCGGCGCTCGTAGCCCGGGCTCGAGCTCTCGACTCGGTGTGGGAACGGAGTAGACTCCTCGCGGTTCGCGCCGAGGTCGATCTGGGAGCAGTGATCTCAATCGCGCCTGCGGGCGCAAGAGGGACGGCGCCTGGAGCACCGGCGTGCCGCGAGAAGTGCCTGCCCCATGAGCGAGATCGCCAGCGCCGACTATCAGAAGCTCGAACGGGTGTCTGTGCTGGGCAGCGCCGTCTTGTGGCGCGCGCGGCGTCGGGCGGACGGGGCCCTCGTGCTCATCCAGGAGCTCGACGCCCCGGCCTCGAGTCCGCGAGCCGAACGCCTGCTGGCGGAGTACGAGCTCCTCAAGGGGCTCGAGCTGCCGGGGGTACTGCGACCGACGAGCTGGCTCTCGGGCACGGGCACACAAGGCATCGTCTTCGAGCATTTTGCTGGCCAGCCGCTGGAGCTCTGGCTGGAGACGCACGATCCCGACTGGCGCACCTGCCTTCGGCTGGCGTCGGGGCTGGCGCAGACGCTCGGCGCTATCCACGGCGCGCGGCTGATTCACGGGGACGTCAGGCCCGCCAACGTGCTCGTGTCCGCGGACGGCGCCGAGGTACGCGTCTTCGAGTTCACCCGACCCGCGGAAGTGGACTGGGCCTACGTTTCGCCGGAGCAGACGGGGCGCATGAACCGTGCGGTGGATCAGCGCACCGATTTCTATTCGCTCGGCGTCACCCTCTACCGCCTGCTCACCGGCACCCTGCCCTTCCGCGCCGAGGACCCCCTCGAGCTGGCGCATGCGCATGTCGCTCGCCTGCCGACAGCACCGGCCTCGCTGCGACCCGAGCTCCCGGCCGTCGTGTCGGCACTCGTGCTCAAGCTCCTGGCGAAGGATCCGGACGAGCGGTATCAGAGCGCACACGGAGTGCTCCACGATCTGGAGCGCTGTCTAGCCTCGCCTGACGGAGCGCTCGAAACTTTCGAGCTCGGAAGCGCCGACTCGGCCAAGGTGCTGCGCTTTCCGCGTGGCGTGTACGGTCGCGAGCGCGAGCTCGCAGCGCTGCTCGGCGTTTTCCACAGGGTCGCGGACACGGGTCGATCCGCCCTGACGCTGGTGTCCGGGCACTCCGGGATCGGCAAGTCCGTTCTCGTCCACGAGATCGGTGGGGCAGTAGAGCGGGAGGGCGGCAACTTCGTCGCCGGCAAGTTCGATCAAGCGGGCAAGGAGGTGCCCTACTCGACCATCGCGGACGCTTTTCGCGGCCTGGTGCAGCGCGTCCTGGCGGGCACCGATCAGGAGATAGGAGCCTTCCGGCAGCGGCTGAGCGACGCCCTCGGAGTGAACGGCGCCATTCTGGTAGCGCTCGTTCCACGGCTTTCGCTCGTCCTCGGCTCACAGCCGCCCGTACCCGAGCTGCCGCCGCTCGAAGCCAAGCATCGCTTTCAGCTGGTGTTTCGCCGCTTCGTGAGCGCGATCGCGAGGGCCGAGCAACCGCTCGTCCTCTTTCTGGACGACCTGCAATGGGCTGACAGCGACAGCCTGTCGCTGGTGACGCACCTGCTCTCCCATCCCGACACCCGTCACCTGCTGGTGGTCGGGGCCTACCGCGACAACGAGGTCGACGCTTCGCATCCGCTGCTGCAGACCGTGGACGCGCTCCGCGCCGGCGTTGATTTGCTCGAAATCCCCCTGCCGCCGCTCGACGAGAGATCACTGCTCCGGCTCGTGACCGACAGCCTGCGCTGCGCGCCCGCGCTTGCCGAGCCGCTCATCGTGCTGCTGCACAAGCGCACGGGCGACAATCCATTCTTCGTCAAGCAGCTGCTCCGCACGCTACAGCAGCAGGGCCTGATCGTCTTCGACCCCGCGCAAGGCTGCTGGACCTGGGAGCTCTCGCAGCTGCGCGAGGCCACGGTCACGGACGACGTGGTCGAACTGATGACCGGACAGATCGAGCGCCTGCCCGCGGCGACGCGGGACGCCTTGAAATGGGCGGCCTGCATCGGTGCGCGCTTCGACCTCGACTCGCTGGCCCTGTGCTGGGCGCGGCCGCTGTCGGACGTCGCCGCCGATCTGGCTCCCGCTCTGGAGCAGGACCTGATCGCGCTCTCGAGCCCAGCCGGTGAGAGCTACCACTGGCTGCACGATCGTATTCAGCAGGCAGCGTATTCGCTGATCCCTAGCGCCGACATCACCAGCTTGCACCTGACGATCGGGCGGCGCCTGCTCGCCGGCCTGCCCGCAGCCAAGGTCGACGAAAACCCGTTCACCATCACCAATCATCTCAACCTCGGCGCGACGCTGCTCGACGACCGCGCCGAGAAGCTGCGCCTGGCCGAGCTGAACCTCGCCTCCGCGCGCAAGGCACGGACGACCACCGCCTACGCCTCCGGGCTCCACTACTGCTCCGTCGGCGTCGGGCTCATGGACGACGACGCCTGGGAGAGACACTACGAGCTGGCCTACGGCCTGCACATGACCTGGGTGGAGTGCGGTTACCTCGCGGGCCTGCCGGAAGAAGCAGTGAAACGCGCGCGGCTCGTCGTCGCGAAATCGAAGAAGCGAACGCACAAGGCGGCCGCCCTACGTCTCTGTCACGACATCCAGCTGGTCAGCGGAGAGATGGCGGGCGCCCTGAGCGCAGAGGTCCAGCTGCTCGAGCTCTTCGGCGTCGTCTCGGACGCGCATCCAGGCCCCGAGCTCGTCGCCGCCGAGCGCGAGCGGGTCTGGACCGTGCTCGCTGGCCGTCCGATCGAGGCCGTCGTCGACCTGCCGGCGCTCGAGGATCCGGAGCTCGAGGCAGCCATGTACCCGGCCGCATCGAGCTTCTGGTCGGATCCGCAGCTCTTCATGCTGCACGCGGCTCACATGGTGTCGCTCAGCATCGAGCACGGAAACTCCGAGCTTTCGCCGTTCTGGTACGCGAGCTACGGCTCGCTGCTCACCTATTTCTGCGATGACGCCGTCAACGGTTACCGCTTTGCGAACGCAGCGCTGGAGTTGACCAAGAAGCAAGGAACCGTGGTCCACGAGGCGCGGGTCCGCATGGCGCTCGGCTGGGTCGGCTTCTCGTGCCGGCCGATGCAAGAGGTGCTGAGCCATTTCACGGCAGGCTGGCGGGCGGGCGTCGAGAGCGGCGATCTGTCGTCTGCTTGCATCTGCCTGCACGGCGTGACGCTGCAACACCTGGCCCGTGGCGACGCCCTCGACCGCTACTACGCCGAGGCCGAGACCTGGCTCGGCGTCACGAAACAGGCGGGCTTCCACGACCTGGCCGATGCCGTGGCCTGCTGCCGTCAGTTCGCGCTGGCGCTGATGGGACGCAGCGAGAGCCTGACCAGCCTGCGCGGCGAACAATTCGATCCCGAAGCGTTCGAGGCAGCCTTGCCGGGTCGACTGGCCACGCTGGTGGCCGATTACTGGATCTTGCAGCAGCGCCTGTGCTTCGTCGCCGGCGACTATGCGCAGTCGCTGGCCCTCGCGGACAAGGCCCGCCCCTTCGCGCCAGCGGCGCTGGGCGGTCCCATCCATCGCGACTTCGTGCTGTACCATGCGCTCGCGCTAGCTCAGGATTTCGCGCAGCTTTCACCCGCCGAGCAGCAAGCTCGCCTGAAGCTGATCCAGGACGACGAAGGGTTGCTCGGCCGCATGGCGCAGCGCAATCCCGGCGCATTTCTTCACGCTCACGCCTTGGTCCGGGCGGAGCACGCGCGGGTCAGCGGGCGCGAGAGCGAAGCCGCTCACTGCTATCAAGAGAGTCTCGATCTCGCGCGGGCCGCCCACCTCACGGCGGAAGAAGCGCTCGTGCTGGAGCTCGCGGCCCGCTTCTACGAGACCAACGGCTTCGACGAGATCGCGGACCTCTACTGGCGCCTCGCCTGGGATAGCTACGCGCGCTGGGGGGCCAGCGGCAAGACCCGCGAGCTCGAGCGCTCCCGCCCGCGCCTGCGAGATCGCTCGGCCGCCGCCAGCTCGGAAAAGCTCTCGGGCGCCGACCGGCTGGACCTCTCGGCCATCGTCAAGGCGTCACAATCGATCTCCGGCGAAATCGTGCTGGACCGCCTGATCGAAACCTTGATGCGTACGGTCGTGGAGAGCGCCGGCGCGCAGAAGGGCAGCCTGATCCTGGCGCGCGACGAGGAGCTCGTGCTGGCGGCCGAAGCTCGCGTCGAGCAGCAGGGACTGACCGTGCAGCTTCACGCTCAGCGAGGCCTGCGCCCGGGTTCCCTGCCGCTGTCGCTCCTGAACTACGTACACCGCAGCCGCGAGCGCGTGCTGCTGGCGGACGCCGGCGCGCCGAGCTCGTTCTCCGAAGACGCGTACCTGAGCCGAGAGGCGCCCAAGTCGGTGCTGTGCTTGCCGATCATTCGCCAGACGGAGTTCGTGGGCTTGCTCTACCTCGAGAACAACCTGCTCACGTCCGCCTTCACCCCGGAGCGCCTGACCGCGCTCGAGCTGCTCGCCTCGCAGGCCGCGATCTCGCTCGACAACGCCAGGCTCTTCGCCGAGCGCCAGCGCGCCGAGGAGCGCTTTTCGAAGGCGTTTCACGCCAGCCCCACGCCGATGGCGATCAGCCGTGTGGCTGACGACGTCTTCGTCGACATCAACGAGGCCGACCTACGATTGCTCGGCCGCACCCGCGACGAGATCGTTGGCAAGCCCGCCACGGCGCTCGGCCTGCTCGACCCCGAGGTGATCGAATCGCTGCGCAAGATCCTGCGCGCGGGCGGCACCGTGCGCGACGCGGAGCTCCAGCTCCACACCAAGTCGGGCGCCGTGCGTACCATCCTGGTGTCCCTCGAGACGATCGAGCTCGGTGGCGAGCTCTGCACGCTGACGAGCTCCAACGACATCACCGAGCGCAAGCAGGTCGAGGAGCAGCTCAGGCAATCTCAGAAGATGGAAGCCATCGGTCGCTTCGCCGGCGGCATCGCACACGACTTCAACAACCTGCTGACGGCGATCAACGGCTACAGCGCGCTGGCGTTGATGGATCTCGATCCCGCTCAGGCTCCCTACGAGCTGGTGAGAGAGATCCTGAAGTCGGGGGAACGCGCTGCCGGCCTCACGCACCAGCTCCTGGCCTACGGCCGCAAGCAGATCCTCGAGGCCAAGGATTGGGACCTGAACGTCATTGTCGCCGATCTGGAACCGATGCTGCGCCGCCTGATCGGCGAGGACGTCGGCTTGAGCGTCGTGCGCGCTGGCGACATGGGCCTCTGCCGCGTCGATCGCGGCCAGATCGAGCAGATCATCCTGAACCTGGTCGTCAACGCTCGCGACGCGATGCCCGAAGGTGGCAAGCTGACGATCGCGACGCGCGCAGTCTGGCTCGACCAGGACTACGTCGCGACGCACCTCGAGGCTCAGCCCGGCCCGCATGTGCTGCTCACGGTGAGCGATACCGGCAAGGGAATGGCTCCGGACGTGGTGGCCAGGATTTTCGAGCCCTTCTTCACCACCAAGGAGGTCGGCAAGGGCACCGGTCTCGGCCTGTCGGTGGTGTACGGCATCGTGAAGCAGAGCGGCGGCACGATTTCGGTCTACAGCGAGCCCGGACGCGGCACGACCTTCAACATCTACTTTCCCGAGGTCGGACGCGGCGAACAAGGCGAGAGCGCCCCCCCGGAAGCAACACCGCCGGCGTCGCGTCGCGGCACTGAAACGCTGCTGCTCGTCGAAGACGATGAACCGGTGCGCCTGTTCGCTGCGCGAGCGCTCGAAGCGCACGGCTATACCGTGATCCAGGCCAAGAACGGGGTGGAAGCGCTGGAGCTCTTGCCCACGCTGCAAGCCCCCGTCGATCTCGTGATCACGGACGTGGTGATGCCGGACATGGGCGGGCTACCGCTGGCAAAACGCTTGCGGGAGCTCGGGCCCTACCGCCTGCTGTTCATGTCGGGTTACGCCGAACAAGCGCTCCTGGAGGGCGACCAGACCATGACCGGCGAGGCATTCCTGCAAAAGCCGTTCAGCCCCTCCGAGCTCGCACGCCGCGTGCGCGCAATCCTCGACCAGGCGAAGGCGCGCTGAGTCGCTCAGGATTTTCGACGAGCCCGAGCGCGATCGAGAGTCGAGAGCAGCGCGCTCGCACCGAAGGGCTTGGCCAAAAACTCTGCGCCCTGCGCCGTCACGGCGGCCACGCGTTCCGGGCTGGGGCTGAAGCCGGACATCACGACGACCGCGGCGTCGGGTTGAGCAGAGTGGATACGCTCCAGCATGCGGATGCCGTCCTCGGCGCCGATCACCACGTCCGTGACGATGGCGTCGAAGTGCGCGTCGGGCGCCTCTACCGTGGTGACGGCGCCGTCCACCGTGCTGGCCTCGCTCACGCGGTGCCCCGCGTTGGTCAGCATGCGCGCAACCGAGGTGCGGACGCCTGCTTCGTCGTCGATCACCAGGACGTGCAAAGCGCGTTCGGCTGTTGGAATCGCCGGCAGCGCCGCTTGCAGCGCGTGCTCGGCGCTCGCCTGGGGCAAGAGCACGGTGAAGGTGCTGCCCGCTCCGGGCGACGAACGAACGCTGATGTGGCCCTTGAGCTGCGAGACCAGGCCGAACACGGTGGCGAGCCCCAGCCCCGTCCCGCGCCCAGCCGCCTTGGTCGTGTAGAACGGCTCGAACATGTGCTGCTGCACCTCGGCGCTGATGCCGCTGCCCGTATCGCCGACGCTGATCTCCACGTAGTTGCCAGGCGCGAGCTCCGCGACCTCACCCTCGCTCAGGGTACGATCCCGGATGTCGACGTGCAGGCTGCCGCCCCTGGGCATCGCGTCGCAGGCGTTGGCCGACAGGTTCATGAGCAGCTGTTCGACCTGAGTCGCGCTCGCATCGACCACGCGCGAGGAGTCGTGCACGTCCAGCACCAGGGCCACGCTCTTGCCGCAGAGGCGTGCGAGGATCGGCGCGAGCTCCTGCGCCGTGCGCGCCACGAACGAGCGCTCGGTGGCGGGCAGGACCTGACGCCGCGCGAAGGTGAGCAGCTGGTGGGTCAACGCCGCCGCACGCTGAACGGCTGAGTTGACATCGTCGAGATCGGCGCGCGCGGGGTGCTCGGACGGCAACGTGCCGACGGCCAGGTCGGTGCACGACTGGATGACCATGAGCAGGTTGTTGAAGTCGTGCGCGACGGCCCCCGCGAGGTTGCCGAGGGCCTCCATGCGCCGTGTCTTCTCCAGCGCCTCCGAGAGCTCGCGCTGCTCGGTGATGTCGCGAGCGCTCACCGCCACGCCTGGCTCGCCCACCTCCAGGTTGGACAGGCCCGAGAGACCGACGTGGAACCAGCGATATTCTCCGTTCGCAGCGCGCAGCCGCGCCACGGCGGTGGCAGGCTCTCCGCCGAGCGCTTTGATGAAAGCTGCCTGCAGCAGCGGCAGGTCGTCGGGGTGCACGAGCTCGGGAGTCGTCTGCCCCACGAGCTCATCCGGTTTCACGCCGAGCACTCGTTCGTGGGAGGGGCTGGCGTAGAGGTACCTGCCGTCGGCAGCGAACAAGCTGACGAGATCGCTGACGTGCTCGGCCACGAGCTCGTAGCGAGCCTCGGCGATCCTGGCCGCGGTGCGGGCGGCCTCGGCGCGTCGCTCTTCTGCCGTGTGGGCACGCAGCGCGAAATGGCTGGCGATCGAGGAGACGGCGGCAACGACCCAGGTAGCGGCGAAGTAGATGGCGGGCGAAACGAACCGGGCATAGCCGTTTTCGCCCGTGTGCCAGAAGACTTGCACGAGCAGCGCCAGGGCGCCCACGGCTCCCGTCACGATCACGCCGCGCGCCCGCAACGTGGCCGCAGCGACGAGCGGCACGAGGGCGGTGTTGTAAGCCACCTGCACCACGTCCAGCGATCGCTCCAGCATGGACGAGCTGAGCACCGCCACTGCCAGATGCGTGGCCACGATTGCCGCTCCGGCCCGCGACGCGTGCTCCGCGATGCGCGCGTAGTGCCAGATGAGGGCGTAAACGACGGCACTGCCGATGATAACCAGGGGAGCAGCAGCTGGTGCGGGGAGGTAGACCACCGCCCCGAACGCGACCAGCGAGAGCACCAGGAACACCCCTGCGAGCGCGCGCGCGGCGCCGGCACGCCGCGCCTGATCCACGATCATCGCCTGCGATGGAGCGGTCACCTGCCGTTCCCTCGGTTTCATGGCGAGTCGATGATACCGCCGCTGCTGCAGGCAACGGCACTGATTGTGCTGTCATCCGGTGCGCAACCGGTCGCAGGTGAGGAGTTTTGCGTGTTTACCGGCGCCAGCGGGCGCCTCGGTCAGTTCGGACCGATGATCCCGACGACGGGAACGAGCCAGGTACTGGAGCCGAACGAACGCGTTTGCGGGACACTGATGTAGCCGGTGTCGAGTCCACCGCACTGTGCGGCAAAAGCGTCCAGGTAGAGCTCGTAGGTGGTCGGGCCGCTCAAGGAGAAAGAGCCCACGGAGGAAAATCCGCGCAGACCGCCGGCGGAGGGCAGCACCGTCCCGGCGGCGATGTCGCAGACCTTGGTGCTGAGCGCCTCTTCCGCGAACACGGTCACGTTCGTGAAGGCGGCATAGTATGGCACCGTCGCGCCCGCCGTGCAGTTGCTGCTGAACGGCCAGGAACCTGCGCTGCTCTGTTCGATCGTGAACGAGTCGGGACCGGAGCCCGTCAGGTAGAGGAACTCGGCACGACCGAAGCCCTCGTCGAACTCGGACATGAGGTACTCCTCGCCCACCCTCGCGGTGAACATCGGCTCGTCGAACGGATCCAGGATCGGCGTGTCCTGGGTGAAGGTTCCTGTGCAGTACTCGGTCCATGGCGCCGTGACCGTGCCCGTCCCGTTCTCGCCGTCGTCGTCGTCGCTGCCGCCGCTGCACGCCGTAAGCGACACGACACTGCCCAGTAGCCCGATCAGCCTCGAAACGCGCAGAGCTCGGCTCATGGTCCTCGCAGGAGTCTTACGCTGACACCCCGCCGATCTTCCCGCAGCGGAAGGAGACCGCTCAGTTTTCGCAGAAGGCGTCGTTGGCCAGGTAGTAGTACAGGTGGCCCATGTAGTTCAGGGCGCTGCAAGGAACCTTGCCGGGAAAGGGCGGAAGCACGTAGGCGGGATCGCTCACCAGTCGGGTGTGAGGGGGAGCGATTCCGGTCTGACCCTCGAGCAGCTGGAACTGGGCATCGTGGCCTACCGGCTTGTACCAGAACCACGAGTCGACCAGACCCAGGTAGCTAGCCAGATGCTCCGTCGTGAAGTACAGCCGGTACGCGAGCTCCTGCTCGTTGATGTATGGGTTGATGTTGCCCATCTCGGTAATCATGATCGACGGTCCAGCCAACGAGCAGTAGTCGCCGGTGCACATCGGCGGCGGGTACACGCCTCTGCGCTTCTCGTACGCGACCCGATTCAGATTGTCCGCCAGTTCGTCGATCGTGTCGTTGATGTCGTCGAAGCTCAGGCGTGTGGCGAAGTCCGCGGGATAGACGTGGAAGCTCACCACGTCCGGTGCGACGTCCTCTGGCAGCGCGTCCATGACCTCGGAAAAGTACTGCACCGTCGTACGGCTGAAAAAGCGGGTAAAGAGCAGGTTTTTGGTATCTCGCGTCGCACGGGAGCCGGCGTACGTCCCCCACTGGTGAAGCCCTGCGAGGATGACGCTCGCCGGGCTGCCCAGCGCCGCGAAATAGCTCCTGGCCGCGTTCAGTCCCGCGAGCTTGCCGGCAGTCTCATGTTCGCCTTTGAGCGCGATCAGCTCCGCGACGCGGTCACGAGCGTCTTCCGGCATGAACTCGAAGGCGAAGAACGCGCCGAGCGCAACCTTCATGTCGGGCGCCTCGCGTTTGAT
>DATLIL010000692.1:0-6318 GCA_035539475.1 Polyangiaceae bacterium | reverse complement strand
GGCCAGACCGACGCCTGCGATTGCCGACGCGATCAGCCGATCCGTGGGAGGCGTGAGCTGGATGGCGTCGTCGAGGTAGACCTTGAAGCCGTTGTATTCGCGCGGGTTGTGGCTGGCGGTGATGACGATGCCGGCGAGCGCCCCGAGGGCACGCGCGGCGTAAGCCACGAGCGGGGTGGGAACCTCACGCTCGAAAACCCGCACCGGGATGCCCATGGCCAGCAGAACGCCTGCGGCGTCGGCGGCGAAGCGCACGCTGTCCGAGCGTGCGTCGTAGCCCAGGACGACAGGCAGGTTGCGGGCGCCCGAGCGGCGGCTGGCCAGGAATTCCCCGAGCCCGCGCGTGGCGCGGATCACGACGGCGCGGTTCATTCGAGCGAGACCGGCGCCCACGATGCCTCGCAGGCCCGCAGTGCCGAATTCGAGCGGCGCCGCGAAGCGCTCGGCGAGCTCCGCCTGAGCGTTCTTCTCGATCAGAGCCGCGAGCTCCGCGCGCGTCTCGGGGTCGGGATCGCCCGCGAGCCACTCGCGCGCCGCTGCCATCAGCCGCTCGCTCATGGCGAACCAGTCTAGACCAGGCGAGTACTTCGGGAACCCGTCTTGACGCGAACCTACCGACCAGTAGGCCTGATTCGCTCAATCAGTGCCGTGTCGTAATCGCCGGCGCGGAATTCTTCACTGGCGAGCACCCTGCGCAAGAAGGACAAATTGGTCACACGCTCGCCCTTGGTGCCGAGCAGTCGTACCTCGGTGCCCGCGAGCGCAGCATCGAGTCGCGCGATGGCCTCAGCGCGCGTCGGAGCGTGAGCAATGATCTTGGCGATCAGCGGATCGTAGTGGGGCGTGATCTCGTTACCAGCCGCGTACCCCGCGTCCACGCGCACGCCGCCCCGCTGCGGAAACACGAGCCGCTCGAGCTTGCCAGGCTGCGGCAGGAAGTTCTTGTCGGCGTCTTCGGCGTAGAGGCGCGCTTCGATCGCGTGCCCCTGGCGACGATGAGCGAGCACGTCCTCGCCCAGCCTGCCTCCCGAAGCGATCAGGAGCTGCTGCTCCACGAGATCGAGCCCCGTGACCAGCTCGGTCACCGGGTGCTCGACCTGGAGGCGCGCGTTCACCTCGAGGAAGTAGAGGTTCCCCTCCCCGTCAGCGACGAACTCCACCGTGCCGGCACCGTAGTAGTCGACCGCCGCGACGATGCGGAGAGCCTGCTCGAGCAAGTGCTGGCGCCGCGCCTCGCCGTCGGCGCCGCCAAAGAAGCTGGCCGGCGAGGGTGTCTCTTCGATCACCTTCTGGTGCCGGCGCTGGACACTGCACTCGCGCTCGCCCAGCGCCGCCGCGTTGCCGTGACGGTCACGCAGGATCTGCACCTCGATGTGGTGCGGCCGCTCCAGGTAACGCTCGAGGTAGATCCGCGCGTCGCTGAACGACGCACGACCACGATCGGAGCAGGTCTGAGCAGCACGGCCGAGCTCGGCCAGGTCGCGAACGATCTGCATGCCGATGCCGCCGCCACCGCCGGCTGCCTTGACCAGGAGCGGTAAGCCGATGCGCTCCGCCTCGCTCGTGAGCCTGACAACGTCCGCGGGGTCGAGCGGGCCCTCGCTGCCCGGCGGCGGCTCCACGCCCACCTGGCGGGCCACGCGACGCGCCTCGATCTTGTCGCCGAAGGCACGGAGCGCCGCCGGCGAGGGGCCGATGAAGGTCGCGCCGGCCGCGGCGACCGCCTCCGCGAACTCCGCGTTTTCGCTGAGCAGGCCGTAGCCTGGGTGGACGGCATCGGCGCCAGTGTCGTGCAGTGCGGCAAGTATCGCCGGCACATTGAGGTAACTGTCGCGAGCCGGAGGCGGGCCCAAACGAATGGCCTCGTCGGCCAGCGCGACCTGCGGCAGCCCGACGTCAGCGTCCGAGAACACCGCCACGCTGGGCACGCCCAGGCGCTCACAGGTACGGAGCACACGGCAGGCGATCTCGCCGCGATTGGCCACCATCACCTTGCTGAAGCTCGGCTTCATGCCTTCTCGTCGCGACGCTCGGCGCGCTCCCGATCACGCTCGCGCTTCTGGCGGACGAGCTCGTCCGCCATGGCCAGCTGTCCGCAGGCGGCGCTGACCTCGTCGCCGCGACGCGTACGCACGAAGCAGCTGTAACCGGCGCGGGCAAGCACGTCCTGGAACGCGTCGACGCGCCCCTGCGCGGGAGCGCGAAAATCAGCCTGCTCGATCGGATTCATCGGGATCAAGTTCACCTTCACTCTGAGGCCGCGGAGCAGCTCCGAGAGCGTGCGGGCCTGCTCGAGCGAATCGTTGACGCCGGCGATGAGCGTGTACTCGATGGTGATGCGACGGCGCCGCGGCAGCGGGTAGTCGCGCAGCGCCTGGATCAGCTCCGCCACCGGGTACTTGGCGTTCATCGGGATGATGCGGTCGCGAGTTTGATCGTCGGGCGCGTGCAGCGAGATGGCCAGCCCCACCTTGCCCGCGAAATCTTCGCCCAGACGCTTGATTCCGGGGACGAGCCCCACGGTGCTGACCGTGATGCGACGCAGGCTCATGGCGCCGCCTTCGGGGTGATTCAGCAGCCTGAGCGCTCGTGCTGTCTCGTCGTAGTGGTGCAGGGGCTCACCCATGCCCATGAACACCAGGTTGCGTAGCTCCTCGTCGCCCTTCAGCAGGCGCCGCGACTCGAGCACCTGGGCCACGATTTCGCCGGCATTCAGCCCGCGGATCAGACCGGCCTGGCCGCTGGCGCAAAAGCGGCAACCCATGGCGCAGCCGAACTGGGTCGAGATGCAGAGCGTGACTTTCGTTCGCTCCGGACCGCCCTGTTCGTCTTCCTCGTCTTCTTCGTCGCTGGCCTCGGCCTGGGCGTCGGCGTCGTCGAGACGGGTCATCGGGATGATCACGCACTCGACGCGGGCATCACCGGCGAACTTGAGCACGAGCTTGCGCGTGCCGTCGCGCGAGGCGTGCACGTCGGCTACCTCGGCCGGCGGAGCGAGCCCCTGCTCCTTCAGCTTCTGGCGCAACCCGAGCGACAGGTTCGTCATCTTGTCGGGATCGAACTCGCCGCCGCGGTGGATCCAGCGAAAGACCTGCTTCGCGCGAAAGCCTGGCTCCCCAGACGCCACCAGCACGGGTTGCCACTCCTCCGGCAGCCTGGCGATGGGCGGGATCTTGCTTTCGGGCAGCTCGCTCACTCCGCGCTCCGTTTGGCTTCTTCCCAGTATGAGTCCATGACCTCGAGCGGCAACCCGCGCGACGGCTTGCCGTCCTCACCTCGCGGCCAGCCCCCATGCTGCTCCTTCACCCGCTTTTCCACGTGGGAGAAGCGGCTGGCAAAGCGATCGGCGGTGCCGCGCAAGGCGAGCTCCGCATCGACGCCGTGGTGGCGCGCGAAGTTCACCAGCGCAAACAGGAGATCACCGAGCTCTTGCTCGACGCGCGTCTTGTCACCCGAGGCGGCGGCCTCGTCGAGCTCGGCGAGCTCTTCGCTGACCTTGTCGCGCGAACCGCGAGCGTCCGGCCAATCGAAGCCGACGCGGTTCACCTTGTCGCCCATGCGCTGGGCGCGATAGAGCGCCGGCAGCGAGCGCGGCACTCCGTCGAGCACGCCGCGCTCGCTCTTCTCCTCGGCCTTGATCCGTTCCCAGTTCTGCAGCACCTCTTCGCTGCTGCTGACGCTCTCGTCGCCGAAGACGTGCGGGTGGCGGCGAACGAGCTTCTCCACGATGCCCGCCACGACGTCGTCCGGCCCGAACTGACCCTTCACGCGGGCGAGCTCACCGAGGAACACCACCTGCAGAGCGAGGTCGCCGAGCTCCTCCTTGAGGTGCTCGGGATCTTCGTTGTCGATGGCGTCGATGACCTCGCAGGCCTCTTCCAGCACGTACTTGCGCAGCGACTTGAAGTCCTGCTCCCGATCCCAGGGGCAGCCGTCGGGCGCGAGCAGGCGTTGCATCAGTGCCACCAGCGCAGGGAAAGTCTGCCCCCGCTGCTCGGGCAGGGGCGGCGGCGACGGTACATCGAAGGGAACGCCCATGGTTTCAAGCGTGGGCTTAGCACGGGAGTCGCCCTACGCTAAGGTCTTGATCCATGACCCAAGGCCCTTCCTCGGTCTCCTTTTCTGGTCCGCCACTGCTCGAAGAGCGCGCGGGAGCCACGGCGCTCGTGCGCCTGAACCGACCGCAAGCCAAGAATGCCCTGAGCCGTGAGCTCGTGATCGCGCTCGGCCAGTCGTTGCAGCGCGCCGCGTACGACCAGTCCATCCGCGCCATCGTGCTGACCGGCAACGGCGGCGCGTTCTGCTCGGGAGTGGATATCAAGGAGGCTGCGCAGGACATCCGCAAGAGCGAAGCCGTCGCCGAGCGAATCGACGGCTTTCACGCGATCGTGCGCGCCATCGTCGGCGCGCCCAAGCCCGTCATCGCAGCGGTCGAAGGCGGCGCCGTCGGCTTTGGTTGCGACCTCGCCCTGGCCTGCGACCTGCGCGTGCTCTCGGAGAGCGCCTACCTGCAGGAGAAGTTCGTCACGATCGGGCTGATGCCGGACGGCGGTGGCACGTTCCACCTGCCGCGCCTCGTCGGGATGGGCCGAGCGCTCGAGCTCCTCATGCTCGGCGAGCGCGTCCCGGCCACCACCGCGCGCGAGATGGGGCTGGCGACGCGCGTCACCTCCAGCGAGGACCTGCTCCAGGAAGCGATGGCCATGGCCGACAAGCTCGCCAAGAGTCCTCCGCTCGCCCTCGCCTCCATCAAACACGCCGCCCGTGCCGCGCTCAGCGGTGACTTCGAGGGTGCGTTGCAACGCGAGAAGACCGGACAGATGCGCTTGCTCTCGAGCAAGGACGCCCTGGAAGGCATGCTCGCCTTCCTGCAAAAGCGAGATCCGAAGTTCAAGGGCGAGTGAGACTGCGCACGTCCGCGTCGAGCGACTGGCTCCTTTTGTCCCAGCGCGTGATCCCAAAACGGGCGGCCGGCAGCTAGGACAGCTCGACTTTCACGTTCGCGCGCGAACGACTGAGCATCAGCTTTCACCGCTCAGAATGTCGGCGTCGGACGACTAACTGTGCACCTGTTTTATCGTCTCGGTCGTTGAGGGCGCCGCGTCGCGCACCTCACCGCTGTGGCGACCACAAAAGTTGCAATGGGCGTCGGTGTGTCGCGGCCCGCTTTGCAGCGTTCATGAGATACCGAGAAGCTGATGCGGATTCGTATGCGTTCCTTGGGCTTTGTGTGCGGGATGGTGGCGGCGGCGGTGGGTTGCGGCAGCGGTGATCCTGCTGTTTCGGGCAGCGACACTGGAATGGGCGGTGACGGCGGCGACGATGGCAAGGGCGGTACGAGCTCCGGCGGCACCCTCAACATCGGCAATCGCGGGAACGACGGGGGCGATGACGGCACGGGCGGCACCATGCCCCCGCCCATGGGCAACTGCGGGGCCGAGAATTGCACGCTCGGGCAGCGCTGCGAGACCAACGCCAGCGACGAGCAGACCTGCATCGACAACGAGTGCAGCGACCTCGACTGCTCCGACACGGAGGAGTGCCAGCCAGCAGCTGGAGGCGGCAACTACTGCGCTGACATCTCCTGTGACGGCGACGTCGATTGCCCGATCAACCGCTACTGTAACGGCGAAATCTGCGTCGACGACGCCTGTACGGGCGGCACGGCCACCTGCGACGGCGCCGACGTCGTCGTCTGCGCTCAGAACGGCGGCTCGGCTGCGCCGGCGTACAGCTGCGGCAGCGGCGGCTACTACACCAGTACGTGCGACGACTCGAATCCGGACGCCTCCGGCTGCAACTGCGAGGACGACTGGGACTGCCCCGAGTTCACCGAGTGCGAGGGCGGCCTCTGCATCGGCACCGGCAACGTGCAGGTCGGCGCAGAGCACCTCCACGCCCGTCGTCATCAACCTCGACGACGACAACGGCGACGGCAAGGCCGACGAGCGCGATTTCCCCGAGATCGTCTTTCTCACCTTCGACGGCGACCCGCACCAGAAGGGCGTGCTCCGCGCGATCCACGGCGGCGGCCCCAACAAGGGCAAAGACTACTTCGCGCTCTGCGGCAGCACGCACTGGCTCGAGGGCGCGGCCCTGACGGACGACTGCGATCCGGTGGGCGCCGATCCCGAAGACCGTGCGGCCGCGAACCTGCGCCCGAGCGGCACCGCTGCCGCTGGCGACATCGACGGCGACGGCTTCCCCGAGATCGTGGTCACCACCATCGACGGCGGCATCGAGCTCCTCAACAACCGCGGCGAGCTCCTGGTCGTGAGCGCGACGGGCCTGTTCCCTTCCTCCGCCGGAGGCGCGGGC
>DATLIL010000691.1:0-7732 GCA_035539475.1 Polyangiaceae bacterium | reverse complement strand
TTCAGGTCGTCCATGTTCAAGGCTCGAGTTCCGGCGAGGCGTGTTGCGTGAACCTCGGGACCCATTTCACATTTCTTCCAACGACGCTCGAGAATCCGGCGGATCCGCAGGCGATCAGGGAGCCGGACTGCGAGTTCAGATGGCGTCTTGCGACGCCGGACGACCGCGGAGACCACTGGTGGGACTACGGCTACAATGAGTTCGTAGCTGAACGATCGGTGCAGCACCTGGTCAGCACGTATGAGGCCTTCGGTGTGTCGGCCCTGGAGGAGTACCGAAACTTTCCGGCTCCTTTCGACCGTGTGACCCCAGACATGGTCGCGCGCGGCGATCTTCGTTTGTTGCCAGGGGCCCCGACGACGATTCGCACAGTGCTCGCATTGGCCAGGATCTCGCTGCATTGTTCCCGTTTCGGCGCGGCGCGAGACTTCGCCAATCTTGGTCTAAGCATGCTAACGGAGCGAGGCTCCCCGAGCTCCTTGCTTCCCAAGTTCCGCGACCTTGCCGAGAAGCTTCGACAGACCGCTGGCTAACTGAGCAATGAACCTGACGGCTTCCGTCGTCGCGTTCGGGAGCGTCGTGCCTGGCGCCCGCGGTGCGGACGATTTTATCGCGGGCGCCGGTCGTGCTCCGGCGTGGAGCTCGCGGTGGGTTTGCCGCCGCAGGTTGTTGCCAGTACGTTGGCCGGATTCCACATGACGGTTTCTCGAGTAGTGAGCGCCTACGTCGATGCAGCTCTTGAGCAATTGAAGCGCGAAGACCTTATGCGCTGGCCAGGCGCGCTGCCCGATGCGATGCGTGACCCGTCCATCGTCCCCTCAGACGACTGGATCGGCTGGAAGGCGATTCCGAGCACCGTTACGAGTGCCGAGTTGGATGCACTCGAGGAAGCGACTGGTTTGGCCTTCCCGCCCCTTTATCGCGAGTTCCTCAGCTACCGACATTTCGTCGAGCTGACTCAACGTGGCGTCGCGTTCGAACGCCACTTGAGTCATGACTGGTCCGACACCCTGCGGCGCGCGTACTTTGCCTCATGGCCACGCGAGCGAATCTTGGATGCCGGCTTGCTGCCCTTCGGCCGCGAAACGTTGATGGATGCCGGTCCAGTCTGTTTTGATACCCAGCAGCGCCTTCGGACGGAGACTGTCCCGTGGTCTTCTGGGACCATGAGTGGGTAGGTACCGACGACGAGGTGCGCGTACTCTTCTCTTCGTCTGCAAGGATGTTCCAATGCCTGACGGCGTTTGCCGCGACCGATGTGAACTTCATGTGCCACAGCGGCGACGAGGATCCTGGCCTGCTACCGAGCAAACAAGCGTTGCTTGCAGACTTCTTCGCGCTGGACCCTGCCGGAGCTGGTGGCTTGGGCAGAAAGTACTGGACGAGTTGGGGCGTCGCTATCACCGGCTAACAGGGCAATGAACCTCACGGGCTCCGACGCGCAGGAGTTGAACCAGCGCCCCTCGTGGAGCGTGGTGCCGCGCCGCGAGCTGCAAGGCTAGGCTCCGGCCCGCATGGTGGCTTCGCAAAAGCGCATCAAGTTCCAAGCCCGGCTCTTTCGCATCCCTGGTCCAGGTGGCTGGACCTTCGCTCGGGTTCCGGAGAAGTACGCTCCGGCCGTCACGGCGCCCTGGGGGAGAACGCCGGTCGTCGCGACGATCGACGGTCGCGAGTGCAAGACCAGCGTCTGGCGCGACAAGAAGCACGGGACGCTGCTGCCGGTGTCGAAGGCGGTGCGAGGAGCGAAGGGCGACGGAGACACCGTGACGGTGGAGCTACTCAGCGTCGGGCGCTGAGAGCTCTAGCTAGGGACGACGGCCCGGGCGACGTCCTTTTCGAGCTCGAAGCCGAGCGCGACCAGGCGCGTGATGCGGTCCTCGAGCTCGGCGCCGATTTTGCGTTGCTCGGTGATGTCTTGAATCACGATCACCGCGCCGACCACCTGTCCTTCGCGCCCGAACAGTGGAGAGGTCGAGCTCAGGACCGACTTCGGCGCGCCATCGAGGCAGCGGATGTCGAGCACCTTGTTGTGTGACGAGAGCCCCGAATCGAGCGCCAGCGCCAGCGGGCCGCGCTCGTCCTTGAACGTCCGTCCGTCGGCTCCCCACCAGCCGAGGAGCGCGCCGTAGGCGTCCGCCTCGATCAGTCCGGTGGCGTTGAAGATGCGCGACACTTCGTCGTTGGTCTGGCAGACGCGGCCTTGCGTATCTGCGATCAGAACGCCGACAGGCAGGCTCTCGAGGATGGCCGAGAGCTTGCGGCCCGCGGAGAGGAGCTTTTCGGTCTCCGACATCTGGTACTCTCGTTCCCTGAGAAATGCGGCCTTTTGCCGGAACGAAGCGTAGATCGAGACCTTCAGGCGCAGGAGATCGGGATCGTAGGGTTTTGAGAAGTAGTCGACGCCGCCCACCGCGTAGCCGCGCTTGACGTAGGGATCGTCCTTGAAGACCGCCGTGATGAAGACGATCGGAATGTCCTCGCAACCGGGCATCCCCTTGATGCGCTCGGCGGCTTCGAAGCCGTCCATCACCGGCATCTGTAGATCCATCAGGATCACGTCGATGTCGCTGTTCGCCTGGAGCGAAGCGATGGCCTCCGCGCCGGATTGGGCGAGGACGAGCTCGAAGTCACGCATCAGCACGGCCTCGAGCGCGACCAGGTTGGACTGTGTATCGTCCACCGCGAGCACCCTCGGTTTGCGCACGTTTTCCTCCTGTCTTCGGAGCTTGAGTATAGGACGCAGTGCGCGGCGCGCCAGCGCTATGGCACTCCCGCCTGATCGCCACACCCGTGGCCGTGTTGCGTTACTGGCCGTACCTGGGAGCGAGCTGCCTCGTGCGCGCATCGATCGCGCGCAGTATCGGCGAGGGCGACTTCGCCAGCAGTTCCGCGCCCTCGCTCTCTTCGTCGCACAGGCTCGCAGCCGGCGCTCTCGGTAGCAATCGTCCGGCGATGGCGGCCATGGTCGACCAGACTCCGGGCATGAAGTCGTGCAGGGCGGTGGCCAGCGCTGCCGCCGGTGTGAGCGTCACGCGCCGGTCGCCGTCGATGAGCGCACGCACCACGCGTCGCGCGGCGCGCTCGGCACTGATCGAAAATAGCGGCGCGATGGCTGCCGCACCGAACCAGCCGAGCTCGTGCTCGGGATGGCCGCGAAACACAGCGTGTGTATGCGAGCCTGTCCGCATCAGCCCAGGGAATACGCTCAGAATCCGCACCCCGTCCTTTGCAACCTCGGCGCGCAGCGCTTCCGCGAAACCAACTGCCGCGAACTTGGCCGCGGAGTAAGGGGCCAGGTGCGGTACGCCGACCTTCCCGCCGATCGACGTGATGAACGCAATCGTGCCGCTTCCGCGCCGTTGCATGCCCGGCAGCGCCGTGAGCGCCGCGTGCGTGGCCGTGGCGAAGATTTCACGCATCGCCACGTCGAAGTCGGCGGGCGACAGTGTCTCGATCGGCGCGACCAGAATGGACGCCGCGTTGGCGATGACGATATCTGCCGGCCCGAGCTCACGCTCCACGTCGCGGAAGAACTCGAGCGTCTGCAGCTCGCTCCGCAGATCGCACACCTCGGCGAAGACCCTTCCCCCCGAGCGCTCCAGCCACGCACGCGTGCCTTCGAGCGATCGCGCGTCGCGCCCGCAGATCGCCACGCTCGCTCCCTGTCGCAACAGCTCTCGCGCCAGCGCGCGTCCGAGCCCCCGCGAGCCGCCGCACACGACAGCGACGCGACCTCGCAGCGGCGCTCGCTGCGCTCTGTGCAAAGCGCGATACACCCGTGTCAGGGTGTTTCCGAACGCCCAGTGCGCCGCGACCATCGTGGTGGGGCGCCCCGAGCGATCGCGCGAGGGCTCGGGCATCAGCTCGGCCCTGGGCAACCAGCCTGCGTAGTTCGTTGCCCACACCGACAGACCAAACAAGCTACCTCCTGCCGCGGTTTGCGCTCGCTCCGGCAATAGGCCGTACAGGAGCCCCAGGGAGGCGCCGAATCCGAAATGCGCAGCGAGAGAGGCCACATCCAGCGCGTCACCGCGCGGACGTAGCGGGCCGAGGACACCCGTAACCCGTCGCATTATGCGCCGCGGTGGCGGTTCTCCCAGGGCACCCAGGCGCTTGCCCGCCAGCATGACGAGCGACATCACACCCGTCGCCACCACGCCGGCCGCCATTCCGTTCAAAACGCGGGCTGATAGCGACCTCATGCTGCAAGAGGTGCACGATGCATTCCATCCCGCGCCGCTCTCAGCTCGAAGTGGTTGCCCGGGCGACATCCTTTTCGAGCTCGAAACCGAGCGCGACCAGGCGCGTGATGCGCTGCTCGAGCTCGGCGCCGACCTTGCGTTGCTCGGTGACGTCTTGAATCACGATCACCGCGCCGACCACGCTGCCTTCTCGCCCGAATAGTGGCGAGGTCGAACTCAGGATCGCCTTCGACGCGCCGTCGATGCAGCGGATGTCGAGCACCTTGTTGTGTGACGAGAGCCCCGAATCGAGCGCCAGCGCCAGGGGACCGCGCTCGTCCTTGAACGAACGCCCGTCGGCGGTCCACCAGCCGAGGAGCGCGCCGTAGGCGTCTGACTCGATGAAGCCGGTGAGGTTGAAGATGCGCGACACCTCGTCGTTGGTCTGGCAGACGCGGCCTTGCATGTCGGCGATCAGAACACCGACGGGCAGGCCCTCGAGAATGGCAGAGAGCTTGCGCCCCGTGGCGAGCAGCTTTTCCGTCTCCGAGATCTGGTGTTCTCTTTCCTTGAGGCTCGCGGCCTTTTGCCGGAACGAAGCGTAGATGGAAACCTTCATGCGCAAGAGATCCGGATCGTAGGGCTTGGTGAAGTAGTCGACGCCGCCCACCGCGTAGCCGCGCTTGACGAAGGCATCGTCGTTGAAGTCCGCCGTGATGAAGACGATGGGAATGTCGTCGCAACCGGGCATCTGCTGGATGCGCTCGGCGGCTTCGAAGCCATCCATCCCCGGCATCTGGAGATCCATCAGGATCACGTCGAGTTCGTTGTTCGCCTGGAGCAGGTCGATGGCCTCCGCGCCGGACGCGGCGAACACGAGATCGAAATCACGCGTCAGCACGGCCTGGAGCGCGACCAGGTTGGCCGGTCTATCGTCTACCGCGAGTACCCTCGGTTTGCGCACGTTTCTTCTCCTGTCGCCGGGGTTGGAGCACAAGGTCACAGCAAATGGTGGGCCAACGTTCGTTGCGCATTTCGATCGCCGTTCTCGAGCGTCGAATGTGGCAGCCCCGCGCGGTGCAACGTGACGCAGCGTCGGAACCGCCACACCCAGCAGGGTGTCAGTCCCGGCACTGCTTCAGGACGGCCTCGAGCGCTTCCGGCACGATCGGCTTGGTCAGCACCGCATCGAAGCCAGCCTGCTTCGCCAGCGCATGCACTCTCGAGCTGGTAAAGCCGGTCACGGCAATGAGGCGCATGCTCTGCCGACGTGAGTGTTGCTGGAGTCTGCGCGCGAGCCCGTAGCCGTCGTCGTCCGGCATGTTGAGGTCCGACACGATGACGTCGGGGACGTCCGTCTCGATCTGAGCCAGCGCTTCGACCACACCGGCTACGGCCCGGACGGAGGCGCCCATGAGCTCGAGAAATTCGCACAGCATTTCGCGGGAATCGTCGTGGTCCTCCACGACCAAAATGCGGAGAGAAGCCATCGGTTTTGGCGGATAGTCACGACGATTTGCTGGATCAAGGGGGCGGTGCGAAAAAATCCTCAGGCTGACCAGGCGGTCGGTGGCGGTGGCCGGGTCGGTGCCCGTGTCGGTGTCGGGTTGATCGGGGACCGTGGTCGGGTCGGACCCTGAGACGGGCGCGCCCCTGGCGCTTCTTCTCCGCCACCGGAAGCCGGCGCTAGTAGCGTCGCGCTTGCCCCGGAGGTCTGCCATGAACGACAACGAAGGCTACCTGCGCGCCCGCTTCTACGACGACGGGGATGGATCCGGTAAGCTATGTGTCCACGTGGTCGTCGACCGCTTCAGCGGCGAGGGCGGCGCCTACTTCGGCATCGAGGAGCTCGAACGCTTCGCCGAACAGATCGCCGCATATCCGCTACCTGCAGAGCGCCGCGTCTCGCTGGCGGGTGGGTACTGGAGCTCCACTGAACCTGGCAAGTTGGAAGACGAACACCTTGGCCTGGAAGTCTACCCGGTCGGACGTCGTGGTCAGATAGGTGTGCGCGCTCGGGTTGCGACCGTGATCGCGTCCAACGAGCGCTCTGGATCTCAGAACTCCGCACAGATCGAGCTCCTCACCACGTACGAGCCAATGTCCAGGTTTGCGCGCGAGCTCACCGCGCTGGTCCACGGTCGCGCCGACAGTGCGCTGCTTTCCGGGCACAGAATGGGGTAGGGCGCTAGCGGCTTCGATGGACTCCACCGGATGAACGTTTCCGGTTCTGGAAAGACGAGGGCGCGGCGCGCCTGCCTTGCCGCGCGGCGCTTCGCGGGATAACGCTAGTTGGCGGACGACCGTGAGGTGACGCATGAAAAGCCCTCTGCTGAAGCAGTTCGGCGAACTCGCTCCCGGCGACTTCGACACGATTCCGGTATGGGTGAGCTGTCACGGGTTCGACTACGACGAGCCTTGGTAGCCGAGGCTAGTTTTTCGACGCCGCGCCCCCCCAAGGCTGGTGATCGCTCGAGTCTTTGGCGTACTCGATGAGCTCCCTGCCGAAATCCTCTTCCGCCGCCAGCGTGTTGTGAGCGCGACAGCGCAAGGTGATGTTCTCTGGGGTGTGCTCGCCGCCTCGAGCAAATGGTCGCAGGTGGTGGAGCTCGAGCCCGCGGGTCTCACGGCAACGCTGGCCCGTCTCGTCGCAGTAGGTGCAGCGCCCCTGGTCGCGCGAGAAGACCGCTCGGCGAACAGCGGCGGGCACGTGTCTTCCGCGCTGGCGCGGGTGCTTCTGCTCGGCCTCGGGCGCAGGCGCATCGGGAGAGCGCTTCGCTGGTTTCCGCGGTTTTGCGGTCGCCGCAGTGCCTTGGCTTCGTCCACGAGCTTCACGTACTCGTCGCTCGCGGTGAACTGCACCTTGTAGCGCTCGGGCTCGAGCCGCGCTGGCGCGGGTGATTCCATTGCGGCTGGCGCGTCCTCGGATTCGGCCAGCACCGGCTCCGCGCCGTCGTTCACGGTCTCTGCGCCGGGCGCCACCCAATCGCGCGGTCGGTCGCCGGGCTCGAGCTCGCGCACGGGTACGAACGACTGAACGAACACGCTCCAGGTTGGCGCACCCGGGCGCAGCCGCGCTGGCGCGGGTCCTAGCGGCTCGATGCGCCGGGGCACATCGGGCAGCGGGTCGAGCTGGCGCACGAGGCGAGCGAGCTCCTTCTTGGTGCGGTGTTTGGCGCGGGCTAGGATCTCGATGAGGTTGCTTTCGGTGAGATGGGGGCCGAGCATCAACAGGCCCGTGAGATGGAGCTCGCCGGTAGCGATGGCCTCCAGCAGCGCAGGAAAGCGCGCACGAGGCGCGAGGCGGAGACTCGCCGGAAGGCCTCGTCTTCGGAGAAGCGCAGCACGTAGATGCAGTAGGTGTAGAGGCTGGAACAGGCGCGACTGCGGTGGAGACCTCGCGCTTCGATCTCCCCGAGGTGAACGAGCAGGGCGGCGTTTCCCTGGGTAGCCCCTGCCTGTTCTGCGTGTCTTCGCGATCACGAGTTGCTGGCCACGTGAGTCGACGTGCGTGTCGGGTTGCACCGGCAACCTGCCGTTGAGCGCTGTTG
>DATLIL010000690.1:0-2432 GCA_035539475.1 Polyangiaceae bacterium | reverse complement strand
GTGGGCATCTCGCCGAAGGAGGGAACCGTCACCGCCGCGGGCGGAGGCGCGCTGTGGGGAACGAGCCGCTCGGTTTGCTGCTGCTCTCGCGCATAGCTCTGCACGACGGGCGCCGACGCTGCGATCTGCGTGGGCGCGACGTCGGGCGAGGTGACGTCGGAGTGATGCGGACCGCGAGCGCTGAGCGGCAGGTTGAAGGCCTCGAGCGGCGGAGGCGGCGTGGCGTTCGCGGCGCCGAGAAAGCGCGGACCGGTGAAGGGCTCGGTATCGGGCGCGGTATTCTGAGACGACGGCCCGGTCCAGACCGCAGCAGAGAGCGGGATCGGCGTCTCTTCGAGCAGCTGCTGGTTGGCCTTCGACAGATCGCGGCAGCGCGAGACGCCGCCGGCGTCGTACGTCTCCTTGACGAAACGCTGCTCGGCGGCGCGCAGGGCGTCGGCCACTTCTTTCATCGAGCCGAAGCGCTGGTGCGGCGCCTTGGCCATGCAACGATCGACGATGCGCCCGATGTGAGGCGGAACGGACGCGTCGCGCTCGTGAATGGGCCGCTCGGCGGGGTCGACCTCGACGATGATGGGCATCACGCCGTAAATCGAGTCGAGCGAGACCGAGCGGCGCTGGGCGATGCGCCGGATGTAGTGCTCACCCGACAGCGCTTCGTCCAGCATCACGCCGAGCGAGTAAACGTCGCTCTGGGTCGTCAGGTTGCGGCCCTGGATCTGCTCCGGGCTCATGTACAAGATCGTGCCGAGCACGATGTCGCGCTGCGTGGTCCAGGCCGCGTCGTGCATCTTGGCGATGCCGAAATCCAGGACCTTGACGCGATTGCCCTTGAGCACGAACACGTTGCCCGGCTTCAGGTCGCGGTGAATGGCGCCAGCCTCGTGAGCGGCGTGAATCGCGTCGGCAACCTGGGTGAAGACGCTGAGCCCTTCCTCGATCTCCAGGCGCCGCTCGTGCCGGAGCACGCCGTAAAGCGAGCGCCCCTGCAGCAGCTCCATCACGATGTAGAGGTGACCCTGACCCGTGAGTCCGCCGTCGAGCACCTCGACCACGTTGCGGTGCTTGAAGCGACTCAGGAACTGAGCCTCCGCCTGCGCACGTCGCAACATGTCGCGCGTGTTGCCGCCGCTGCGGTACACGATCTTGATCGCGACCTGCCGCCCCATGAACCGATCCACGCCGTGGTAGACCCACGCGTGCCCACCGCGCCCGATCAGCGCCTTGATCTCGTACTTCTCGAGGAACAAGGCGCCGATCGCCAGCGGTCCCGCTTCAGGCGGCATGCTGGCGCTCACTCTCGCGCTCCTTCACAGAAGAACGACATCGCTCGAAGTCCTGGTCGGCTAAGGGCCGAGCTCAGTTGCGTGCTGGCATGCCTGGAACCCAATTTTTCTGGCCCCAGTCATGGCAGCAGTCCCTAAGCTCGCGATATCCGGCCCGTTTTGGGCACCACGCCCATTCCGGACCAGATGTCGCATGCGGACCTACCTCTTTTGCCCCGACTCGTAGCCCGCCGCAATCGAGTTTTGGCTCGCCGCCCTGGCTAAAACCCCGCCAACTTCAATATCTTCGCGCGCGACCCGAGCCACATGCACCCGCGCGCACTCCGTCGGTACTGCACGCGACACCAGCGCCACCCCCGTTGGTGCACATCGAAATCGAGCTCCTCGAACCGCTCGAAGTTCCTCGCGCTCCAGCGGCGACCCTTTTCACGTCGCAACACGCGTTACCCAGGTAACCAGCGCTTTCCGCTGGAATTCTCGACACCTGGCCCATCGCGACCGTGCGCGATGGCGTGCTGGGCACGAAGCGAGCACGGTCAAACGATGCCAACACCGTGAATTCACGCACGAAACGCCTCGTTATCTGGGTAACCCAAAATCGTGCCTGAACAGGGTCACCGCGCGCGGAGGGGTGGCGACTGGTCGGGTGAACCGGATCCGGGCCATGGGAGGCGAGCGGGGGTGGTTTGGGGAACACCCCGCTTCTCGCCGCCTGTCGCGATTCAAGACAGCGGTCGCCGCCCGCGCGATGAGCCGGCTCGATCAGCCGGCTTCGATCAGCCGGCTTCGAGCAGATCGGCTTCGAGCAGATCGGCGATCTCGTCGAGGCCGTCGTCGGTGAGCGCCTGAGCCGGCGTCTTGCCGGCGTTGTTCTTGGCGTCGCGGTCGGCGCCGGCAGCGAGCAGGAGCTCGATGATGACCTGGGCGGTTTCGGGATCTTCGGGCAATCGGTGCAGTGCCGTCTCGCCGTGGGGGCCACGCTGCGCGACGCAGCCAGGGTCTTCGGCGACGAGCTCGCGCACCAGCGCCACGTGACCGGAGCGGCTGGCGTCCGGCAACCAGCGACTCTTCTCGGCGTGCAGCTTGGCCATGTCGAGATCCTTGCCGTGGAACGCCCAGTTCGAAGGGGTGCCGCCGAAGCAGTAC
>DATLIL010000689.1:0-8042 GCA_035539475.1 Polyangiaceae bacterium | reverse complement strand
CCATGGAGGGGGCCGTTGAGCGCGCGATCGACGAGCACGAGGAGCGCCAGGCCCAGCCCGTTGGCTGCCGCACCGACCATCGCCAGGCGGGGCGAGGCTCGAAAACCAGCAGCGAAGACGATCGCCAGAAACGTCGCCGTTTCCGGTAGCAGCAGCACGCCCCGATACTCGGGAAAGGGCCACAGCACGTTGGACAGGAGCGCTACCGTGCAGATGGCGGCGTCGGCGACCACCGACATGCCGAGCAGTCGGCCGGAAACCTTGCCCTTGCGCAGCAGGGCAATCACCCTCAGTGAAAAGGCGATCCCGAGCACTGCCGCCAGCAGTAGCAGCACCCCTCGGAGGGAATCGCCGGGCCCCTCGACTTCAACGAGCGAGAGGAAACGAAGCGCGATCAGGACGCAAAATACCGTGCGAACGATACTGAGCCCGAATTCGGCGCGCTGGGCCGCGTCGCGCAAGGCCTCTCGGGCATAGCTTTGGGGCGGCGACGAGAAGGCAGCCTTTCCCATCTGGCTCGCCGGTCTATACTCCCGCCGGGAGTAGGCCAAAAGCCTCGATGACCCACGAACACTCGCCCTGGCGCCGCGCCGTCGTCGTGGAAGACGAAGAGAACCTGGCGCTCCGGGTGCGCGATCACCTCGTGGCTCGAGGGCTTTGGGTGCAGCTCGCGCCGAGCGCAGGTGCGGGCGTCGATCTCATCCGCCAGGTCCTGCCCGATCTCGTGATCCTGGATTACAAGCTCCCGGACGGCGACGCTCGTGGCGTTCTCGAGCAGCTCGCCGAGCTGTCGCCCTGGCCCACCTTCGTGGCCATGAGCGGGCAGGCCGAACCGCTGGACACCTTCGAGCTGGCGCGCCTCGGCATTCACGCCTACCTGCAGAAGCCGTTCACGCCCGAGGCGCTCGACGAGGCGCTGCGGCGGGCGCGGGAGCAAGCCGTGCCGCTGGTGCCGGCGCTGCGCACGGCGGTCGGGAAGATGGCGATTCACGACGTCGAAGAGCTGGCGCGCGGCACCATGGTGAAGGAAGCGCTGGCGCGATCCGGAGGCAGCCGTACGGGCGCTGCACGGTTACTCCAGGTTTCGCGCCAGCTCTTGCAGCACATCCTGCGCGGGATCCGCGATTAGACGATCAGCACAGCAGGTGCACGATGTACCGGTGGGTGCGCTTCGCGGTCTGACCAGCGCTGTCGGTCACCGTCAGGGTGACGTCGTGCTCGACGGAGAAGCACAATCCCACCAGGGACGTGGTCAGGCTTTTACCCTTACCGAGCGAGCGGGTCACGGTGCCCGTCGAGTCGTGCGTGAAGGACTCCGTCCACTCGTACGCGCTGTCGGGCAACGTCCCGCCGTCGTCCTCGGCAGTGGCGATGAGCTCGACCTCCATGACCCATTCTCCGTCGACGAGCTTGTCCGCGTAGCCGAGGTCGCTGCCGTCTTCCGGCAATATCTTCACGATGCTGGGCGGTATGTCGAGGCCGGCCTCCGCCACGAAGAACGTGACGTCGTCCCCAGAGGTGAGATCGCCGTCGTTACCAATGAAGGTGACCGTGTGCCAGCCGGAGCCGACCGTGCCCGCGGGCAGCGTCATGCTGTGGCCGGTGCCGAGCTCCTCGCCGTCGAGCTGCCAGCGCACCTGGCTGTCGGTGAGCATGCCGCCGTCCTCGTTGGGGTCCAAGCTCTCACCACTGAGGAACAGCGTCGTTCCGGTGTAGTAGTTGTCGAAGACGTTGGGCGAGTTGATGGTCACCGTCGGCGGGTCGTTCGTGAGCGTCAGCTGCACGCTGTCTTCGTGTATCAGACCCGCCGAGGTCACGCGCACCCCGATCGTGTGGGTTCCGAAGCTCAGCCCAAGCGCAGAGCATTCCTCGCCGCCGCCGATCCTGCCGTCGATGCTGCTGTACCAATCCACGCTGTAGCCGGCGAGCGCATCCTGCACGTCGGCGACCAGCTCGGTATGATACGGCGTTCGCGACCGCGTCGTGCCGTCCGTGGGCTGCACGATGCTGACGAAGGGAGGCACGATGCCGTCGAGCACCTCGCTCACCGCGGCGTAGGCGTCGACCCAGCGCGGAGCGATGCTCGAGCCGCTGCCCCGATGCGCGGTGTCCATCAAGACGCGCTCGATGGCGTTGGAGTCGAGGCTGGGGTCGGCGGCTTGCACCAGCGCCGCGACGCCGGCCACGAACGGTGCCGAGAAGCTCGTCCCGCGTACCCTGCGCACGCCGTTTGCCGTCGGGTCGACTGCGGGGTCGGCCCCGACCCAGACCTCGAAGGGAGCCCACAGGTCGACGCTGCCGGTGAACGAGTAGTTGGAGTCGGGGTGACGCTCGCGCGAATTGTGTCGCATGCCCGCGACGCAGAGCACGCCTTCGGCCTCGCAGGGGACGTAGAAGGCGGCCGTGCCGATGTTCCGGCCGTCGTTACCCGCGCTCGCCACGACCAGGTTGTCGAAGGCGCTGAGGACCGCGGCCGTGCCCTGGATCGTGGCGCAGAACAGGCCCGTGAACGGATTGTCGCAGATCCACTGGTCGATCCAGAAGCCTCCACTCATGTTCACGATGCGAGTCGAGGTTGCGCCGCCGATAGCGCTGGCCACGTACTCCACGCCCTGGAAGAAGTCGGCTGGAGCCTGGATCAGCCTGGGCCGCACCACCGGTCCGCCAGTGCCCGCGGAGCCGAACTCACCGTAGGTGCTCGCAGCAAGCGTGGTGAGGACGTCGGTGCCGTGCCAATCGCACGGGCTGCCGCTGCAAGTCGACGGGTTCGGTTGATCCCAGGTGCCGCGAAAGAAGGCTGTTTCGGCCGGTACGTCGGGTCCCTGACGGAAACCGCCGTCGAGCACCATGACGTGGACACGGGAGGAGGAGAAGAGGCCATGGTAGTAGAGCACACGCCACGCCTCCGCCACGCCAATGTCTTGCGCGCTGCCACGCGAGTGAGACGGCCAGTCGAAGGGGTTCGGCGTGTAGCCTGCAGGGCTCCCGCTCGGGCTCTGCGGCAGGCTGCGGTCCACCATCGTATTGCCGTGCATCACGAAGTTCGGCGCGGCCGAGGCCTTGCCGCTCTGGCTGATCAGCGTCGCCGCAGCAAACGTACGCAGCGCCGCCTCGCTCGAGAAGCTCAGCGTGCCGAGATCGGAGTCTTGCAGCCAGAGCTCGACCTGCTCGGTGTCGACGTCCGCGCCGGCGATGGACACCAGGTACTGCCCCTTACCCTTGAGAACTTCGATGCTCTTGAGCAGCGTGCCACCAAAGTCCGCCAACAACTGGGGAAGATCGGCCGCCGCGACGTCGGTGAGGATCAGCTCCTCGGCGACGAACTCCATCACTTCGCCGGAGCCGCGGGCGAAGGCGCCCACGGGCCGGCTCGGGCCCTGCTCGTCGAGGCCGGGCACCTTGCTGGGCACCGGCTCGAACGCCGTCACCTGGAACGACGTCGGCCCGCCGTCGTCGACCTCGATGGTCGTGACGAGGGAGCCCTTGCCGATCACGACGACGTCGTCGCCGATCTTGAAGCGAAACGATACCTCCGTGGTCGCGTCGCCTTCGACCACGGCCTCGACCGGGTTCTCCGACACGAGCGTGGCGTCGACCTGCTTGCTGCCGCTCTTCTCCTTGCGCTCGAGGTACCAGCCGTCTTCGAGCTTCTGCTGGTAGGTGCCCGCCGGCAGCCGGTGCTCGACGAAGGTCTCGTCCGGAAAATTCTCGGACGACCACTCGAACACCGTGGGCCCCGTGACGGAAAACCGGCCCTTCTTGAGCTCGTACTCGTAGCCCTGCTCGCTCACGCCCGTGAGCTCGGTGGAAAGGGTGCCAGTCTTGCTCTTGTGCTCGGCAGGCTCGGTTTTCTCACTGCTGCAGCCAATGCTCACGCCGGCCATTCCGAGGCCCGCCAAGCTCCCCAACAACACCAATGCACTCGCTCTCATTTGTTCCTCCCGGAGGCACGGAAATCGCGCCTCGAACCTCTCGCCTCCCCGAGCAAGTAGGGGAGTCAGGCGGACTCAGGAACTGCAAACCTTCTTGCACCCACTCGAGTCCAGCCAACCTCGCCCTGGCTTTGCACCCCGAAGACCCCGCTTCCCGGGGAAAAATCCAGGAAAGGTTATTTAATAAATAAAGCTAAGAAATCACTGTTCAAGGACCCTGATCCTGATTCAGTATCTGGTCGCTGCTCCTCGACGGGCGAGAGCACCCTCAACGGATTCAGGACGGATCATGAACTCATCCCGTTTGTTCAGGGCTAGTTGTGTCGCGCTCATCGTTACGGCCATGAGCTTTGCCTTGCGTGGTGCCGCCACCTCCGAGTGGGTCGCAGAGCTCAATCTGACCAACGAGCAGGCCGGCTGGATCAACGGCTCCGCCTTCTGGGGCTTCACGTTGGCCATGGTCTTCGGCGGCCCGCTCGTCGACGCGCTCGGTCTCGGCAGGATCGTCAGCGTGGCGTTCGTCGGGCACGCCGTGGGCATCGTGCTCACCCTGGTGGCCTGGGACTTCTGGAGTCTCTTCGCCGGCACGCTGATCTTCGGCATCGCCAACGGCTCGGTCGAGGCAGCGTGCAACCCGCTGGTGGCCTCGTTGTTCCCCAACGATCAGACCACCAAGCTCAACCACTTTCACGTCTGGTTCCCGGGCGGCATCGTGATCGGAGGCGGGCTAGCCTTCCTGTTCGGCAAGCTCGGGCTCGGCTGGCGCGCCCAGTTCATCACGATGCTGGTGCCGCTCGCCGCCTACGGTTTCCTGTTCCTGCGCCAGCAATTCCCGCGGACCGAGCGCGTGCAGCGCGGAGAAAGCACGGGCTCCATGTTCGCTGCCTGCCTCTCGCCCGGCTTCTTGCTGATGGTGGGCTGCATGCTGCTCACCGCGGCCACGGAGCTCGGGCCCGGGCAATGGATCCCGTCGATTCTGGAGCACGCCGGCGTCTCCGGCATTCTCGTCCTGGTCTGGATCACCGGTCTCATGGCCGTAGGCCGCATGTTCGCGGGCCCCTTCGTGCACAAGCTGTCGCCCATCGGCATGCTGGTCGCGAGCGCGCTGATGAGCATGGCCGGTCTCTACGCCATGTCGCACACGTCGGGTGTGATGCTGTTCGCCTCGGCCACGCTGTTCGCGTTCGGCGTCTGCTTCTTCTGGCCCACCATGCTCGGCTTCGTCGCCGAGAACTACCCGAAGTCCGGCGCTCTGGGTCTGGCGATCATGGGCGGTGCGGGCATGCTGAGCGTCAGCTTCGTGCTCCCGGTGATCGGTGGCTGGTACGACGCCGGCATCGCCACCCGTAGCGCAGGCAGTACGCCTCCCACGGGCGAGGCACTGGCTGCCATTCAGGCCGCCGCCGGTCTCGAAGCGCTGGGCAAGGTGGCGCTGCTGCCGGCCATCCTGAGCGTGGCCTTCATCACCATCGCGGTGGCCCGCCGCAAGAAGGAACCGGTCGTGGCCACCGCTCACTGACGCCTGCGGAAAATCGCGCTCGCCGCCGAGGCGGATCCGGCCTTGGTCTGCCTCTTGCTCATTTCCGAGGCGCGCGATGATCCGCTTCGAGAAGGTCACGAAGCAGTATCCCGGCCACGCCGAGCGAGTGCTGTCTGACTTCAGCCTGGAGATCGCCGAGGGCAGCCTGTGCGTCTTGCTGGGTCGATCGGGCGCCGGGAAAAGTACGGCGCTCAAGCTGGTAAACCGCCTGATCGAGCCGTCCGCGGGTCAGGTCTACGTCGACGGGAGGGCGGTCGCCGAGCAGGATCCGATAGAGCTCCGGCGCGGCATTGGCTACGTTCTCCAGCGGATCGGCTTGTTGCCGCACCTCACCGTGGCCGACAACGTGGCCCTGGTGCCGAGCCTCGGCGGCTGGTCGCAAAGCCGCGCGAGCGAGCGCGCCTCCGAGCTCCTGAGCATGGTCGGTCTGCCCCCGGCCGAGTTCGGGCAGCGCTGGCCGGCGGAGCTTTCGGGTGGGCAACAGCAACGTGTCGGGGTCGCCCGCGCACTGGCGGCAAGCCCCAAGGTGCTGCTCATGGACGAGCCCTTCGGCGCGCTCGATCCCGTCACGCGAGCCGATCTGCGCCGCGAGGTGGCGGGCCTGCAGCGCCGCCTGCACGTCACCACCGTCATGGTCACCCACGACGTGACCGAAGCGCTGCTGCTGGCCGACGAGATCGTCGTGCTCGATCGGGGTCTTGTCGTGCAACGGGGAACGCCGCACGAGCTGTGGAGCAATCCCGGCAGCGAATTCGTCGCGCGGCTGCTCCAGTCGCCGCGCGACGACCTGGCGGAGCTCGAGCGGGTGTTCCACGGAGCCAGCGCATGAGCGGCCTGGGCGAGCAACTCGCCAAGCTCCCGGGGCTGCTCGCCGCGCACGTGGAGCTCACCTTTCTGGCGCTGCTCCTGGGAGTTGCCTTCAGCTTGCCCGTCGGAGTGCTGTGCGCGCGCCGCTCGACGGCGGGGCGAGTCGTTCTGGGCCTCGTCAACGTGCTGCAGACGATCCCCAGCCTGGCACTGCTGGCCTCGATGGTAGCGCTGCTCTCGAGCTTCGGCTTCTGGCCCGCACTGCTGGCTCTGTTCGTCTACAGCATGCTGCCGGTGCTGCGAAACACGGTCACCGGTATCAAGGCGGTCGACGCCGACGTGATCGAGGCAGCGACCGGGCTCGGCATGTCGCCCCGTCAGCTTCTCTTTCGCGTCGAGCTGCCGCTGGCTGCGCCGCTGATCGTCGCCGGCATTCGCACCTCGACCGTGTGGGTCGTCGGTACGGCGACGCTGTCGACGCCAGTCGGTCAGCCCAGTCTGGGCAACTTCATCTTCAGCGGCCTGCAGACGCGGAACTTCAGCGCGGTGCTCGTCGGCTGCTGCAGCGCCGCGCTGCTGGCCGTGGTGCTCGATGCGGCGCTGGCTGGCGTCGAGCGCTCGCTGGCGCGACGCCGCCCGCGCCTGGCCGGCGCCTGGGCCTTGTCCACCCTCCTGGTTCTCGGCTTCGGCTCCCTCGCGCCGCTCGCTCTGTCGGCGGACAGGGACACTGGGGCCGCCGTGACACCGCGCGCGGCAGGCCGTGCTTCATCCACACGAACCAGTACGATTCGCGTCGGCTCCAAGGCGTTCACGGAGCAATACGTGCTGGCCGCTGCCGCAACACAGCTCCTGGAAAAGGCGGGCTTCGCAGTGGACCGGCGCGAGAGTCTCGGCTCCACGGTGGCCTTCGATGCGCTGCGCACGGGGAACATCGATCTCTACGTCGACTACTCCGGCACGCTGTGGTCCAACGTCCTGGGCCGAAAGGGAACCGCACCGGCCTGGCAAGTGCTCGACGAGACCTGCGGCGCGCTCGCCGAGCGTTTCAACGTGAGGTGCCTGGGACCGCTTGGTTTCGAAAACGCCTACGCGTTCGCCATGCGCCGTGATCGCGCGCGCGATCGCAGTATCGAGACACTGGCTGACCTGTCGCGGGCGGCACCCGAGCTCGACTTCGGTACGGATCTCGAGTTCCTCGATCGTCCCGAGTGGAAGAGCGTGCAGCGAGCCTACGCCCTGCGCTTCAAGAAGGTCGTCCCCTTCGATCCGGCGTTCATGTACCAGGCGGTTGCCCAGGGCGACGTCGACGTGATCACCGCCTTCTCCAGCGACGCTCGCATCGAGGCCCTGGACCTGGTCGTGCTCGAAGACTCTCGCCACGCGCTCCCTCCCTACGACGCCGTCATCCTGCTGAGCGCGTCGGCTGCTCTCGATCGACGAATCGAGTCCGCGCTCGACCCCATGCTGCGGCGGATCGACGCGCGCACGATGCGCATGGCGAACTTGCTCGCTGACCGCAGCGTCGACAAGCGAACCCCCGACGAAGCCGCCGCCTGGCTGCTCGAACGGCTGGAGGCCCCCTAAAGCTCGATCGCCAGCACCGAGGCGATGGTCCGGATCACGCCGTTGCGGGTGTTGGCGGGCGCAACGAACCGCGCCAGCGCGCGCACTTCCGGGTGCGCGTTGTCCATGGCGAACGACCACCTCGCCGCCTGGAACATGCCGACGTCGTTGAAGTAGTCGCCGAAGACCATCGTTTGCTC
>DATLIL010000688.1:0-2028 GCA_035539475.1 Polyangiaceae bacterium | reverse complement strand
GGGTCTCCAGCGCCAATAGCCGCTCGCTCCAGTACTCGAGCGATTGCGCCGAGCCGACGCGCCATCCAATGGTGTGGACCATGCCCTCACCTGCGGTCCCGGGTATGGCGCCGGGGAACTCGAAGAAAGTCATCGCGGCGCCTGGCGTGGCCTGCTCGTCGCCGTAGTACAGGTGGTAAACGCTCGGATCATCGAAGTTCACCGTCTTCTTGATCATGCGCAATCCAAGCACCCGCGTGTAGAAGTCGACGTTCGCGGGAGCGTCGCCCGTGATCGCGGTGACGTGGTGGATGCCTTCGAGGGCCATGCAGAATCTGGGCGGATTCTAGATGCGGTCGTTACCCGTTGCTACCGTCTTGGTTGCGCAGTCAATTGCGCTAAGTGCAGTAATAAGCCTATGGCCGCACCAGTAGACACGCCTCTCGGCGTAGAACCACTGTCAGACCTTGAGCTCGGCGCCTGGCGCGGGCTACTGAGAGCGAGCGCATGCGCTTGCAAACAGGTTGACGCGGAGCTGGAAGCCAAGCAGGGGATTGCGCTCTCGACGTACGAGGTTCTTGCCTACGTTTCCGAGGCCGACGGCGAGCGGATGCGCATGTGTGATCTCGCCGCATCAGCGAATCTGAGCCGCAGCGGACTTACCCGCCTGATCGATCGCCTCGAGCGTGACGGGCTGATTGAGCGTCAGCGCTGCAGCAACGATGCCCGTGGCGCCTGGGCCAAGCTGACCGTTGAGGGCCGCGATCAGCTCGTGAGCGCACAGGCAGTTCATCTCGACGCGCTGCGTAACGCCTTTTTGAGCAACCTCACTCCGGCCGAGCAAGCGATGCTCGCTGGGCTGCCCGACCGCATCCACGCGGCCGAATCCACCGACTGCTGCTGAGCGACGTGCTTCGCATTGACGCGCGTGACGCGAAGACGCTCGCGCGTGCTGGCGTCCTGACAACCGCGCATGGCGAGGTGCGCACACCCGCCTTTGTGCCGCTGGCGACCAAGGCCACCGTCCGTGGGTTGATTCCAGGTGAAGTGGAGGACCTCGGTTACGACATGGTCCTCGGCAACACTTTCCATCTCTTCCTCGAGCCGGGTCACGAGCTGATTAAGGGCTTCGGCGGCCTCCACGAGTTCATGCGCTGGGACCGGCCGATCGTCACCGATTCAGGCGGGTTCCAGGTCTTCTCTATGGGCCACGGGACCGTCGCCGACGAGATCAAGGGCCGGGCTCCTTATGGAACGGAGCGCCGCGGCAAGGTCCTGAAGATCGAGGAGGACGGGGTCACCTTCCGCTCGTACATAGATGGTTCGGAGCGGTTCATGGGCCCGGAGACATCGATGGAGATCCAGGCGGCGCTCAACTCGGACCTCGCGCTCGTGTTCGACGAATGCACACCGTTCAACGTCGAGCGCGAGTACACGGCGCGATCGACGGAGCGCACGCATCGCTGGCTCAAGCGCTGCCAGGACTGGCACGCGGCCAACGGCCCGAAGGACCAGCTCGTCTACGGAATCGTGCAGGGCGGGGTCTACGAGGATCTACGGATCGAATCGACGCAGGCGATCGCGGCAGCCGACACCGACGGCATTGCGATCGGCGGCTCGCTCGGTGAAAACAAGGATCAGATGTACGAAGTGGTTGGCTGGGCGACAGCGCAGCTCGGGGGAGATGTCGAGTCCAAGCCGCGCCATCTGCTCGGCATCGGCGACGTTGATGACCTGATCCGCGGCGTCGAGCTGGGCATCGACACGTTCGATTGCGCGATGCCGACACGTCTCGGCCGACACGGCGTTGCGATCGTGCCCGATCCTGAAAACCGCTGGCGGGTCGACCTCACGGCGGGTCGTTTCAAGAACTCGCAGGACCCGATCTTCGAGGGCTGCCCGTGCCCGGCGTGTGCGAGCGGAGTCACTCGAGGCTACCTGCGCTATCTCGTCCACAACAAGGAGCTCACCGGCATGCGGCTCCTCACCGTGCACAACCTCGCCTACATCGAACGCCTGATGCGCCGGCTACGAGAGGCGGTTCTTGCC
>DATLIL010000687.1:0-5258 GCA_035539475.1 Polyangiaceae bacterium | reverse complement strand
ACCAGGATGCGCTCGTGTTCGTCCAGGAAGTAGGCCTGCGCCAGGCCCGCGCGATCGCTCGAGGGCCAGGCGTAGGCGAGGAAACGGCGCTCGGCGGCCTCCTCGTCGACCCTGGCCTTCGGCTCCGCGCTGAAGCCGCCGCCGACGGTCGGCAGACAGACGACGAAGAAGAAGCCGCCGAGATCGTGGGCCGGGCCGATGGCCGTCGGATCGGTCTTGCCGTAACGCTCGAGCAGCGGCGGGTTGAGTCGCCGCTCGCCGCGCAGGCCGAGCTCGGCGGTGAGCTCCGCCACCAGCGCCGCCGAGCCGACGCCGTCGTCGTCGTGATCGAGCTCGGGCTTGCGACGCATCACGTCCTCGGCGAACAGGATCTCGCGCAGGCGCGAGACGGCTCGGGTCTCCGTGGCGCGCGTGCCGCCCTCGACGATGCCGGCGATCGCCTCGGTGCGCAGGAATTGCACGAAGGCGAACGTCGATAGCAGCGCAGCCGCGCCCAGCGCCAGGTAGTGCGCGCGGAGAGCTCGTGGCGCAGCGCGTGAGACGACGAGGAAGGCGATCAGCGTCGCAACGGCTGCAAGAGGCGACAGCAACGGCCAGCGCACTGCAGCTGCTCCCAGGAGCAGAATGCCGCCCGTGATGATGACGGGGGCGCGTGACTCGCTCGCTTCGGCTTCCACTGCGGGAGCAGTAGTTGTGCGTCCTAGCTGTGACAATCGTCTCCTGGTCGTGGTATCCGAAATACACGGCTTTGACCCTCGTCGCTCCCACCCGAGGCCTGGTCATCGCGGGCCGCTACCGCCTGTCGCACGAGCTCGCGCACGGCGGCATGAGCTCTGTCTGGCTGGCCGATGACGACGCCGAGCGTCGGCAGGTGGCGATCAAGTTTCAGGAGGCGCCTCGCCTCGACAGCAATCACGAGCGCCGCTTCAAGCGCGAGGTGCGCGCGCTGAGCCAGGTTTCGAGCCCGCACATCGTCCAGGTGCTGGACTCCGGCGCGGACGACCGCCTGACCTACATCGTGATGGAGCTGCTCTCGGGCGAGACCCTGCGTCGCCGCGGCGAGGAGCGGGGCCAGCTGCGCGTCGCCGAGGTCGTCGGCATCGTGCGTCAGGCGGCGCTCGGCCTGGGCACCGCGCACGACGCCGGCATCGTCCACCGCGACATCAAGCCGAGCAACCTGTTCATGGTCGTGGACGGCTCGCGCGAGGTGCTCAAGATCATCGATTTCGGCATCGCCAAGGGCGACGGCGTGGAGGCCAGCGTCGACACCACCGCCTCGGGGCTGATCGGCTCTCCGGCGTACATGAGCCCGGAGCAGGCACGCGCCGAGGTCGTCGACGCGCGCTCCGATCTCTGGTCGCTAGGCGTCGTCGCCTTTCGTCTGCTCTCGGGCAAGGAGCCCTTCGCCGCCGGCAACGTGCCCGCGACGCTGCAGCGCATCTGCGCCGGCCCCGTGCCCTCGATCAGCGAGCATGCTCCCGAGCTCCCGCCCACGCTCGGCGATTTCTTTCAACGCGCCTTCGCCCACGAGCGCAGGCAGCGCCACCAGAACGCCGCAGCGTTCGCGTCTGCATTCGAGCGCGCCTGTCAGATGGGTTCCGCCGACAGCAGCGTGCCGAGCGCGCCGCTGCCGAGCAGCGCAGGGCAGGGCGAGGTGCGGGTGAAAGGGCAGGCTTTTCACAGCGTGGTGCGCGCGCTGGCCGAACTGCAGGGTGATGGGCTGCGGACGGCCGCCCTGGCTGGGATGAGCGGACCGGGCGGTGAAGCGTTGCGCGAGGGCTCGCTGCTGTCGGCCAACTACTACCCGGTGGGCTGGTACCGCGAGCTCTTTGCCAGCGCCGCGCGCCTGCTCCCCGCACAACGCACGCTGGCACGCGACGTCGGCTACCGCTCGGGTCGCCGTGATATCGCCGGCATGTACAAGGTGCTGCTCCGCGCGCTGTCGACGGAGATGCTGATCAAACAGTCACAGCGCCTGCTGCGCGTGGTCTACGAAGGTGGCGGCGTCGAGGTGCTGGAGGTGACTCGAGGTTTCGCGCGGGTGCACTACCGCGACTACTTCGGCTTCGACCGCAACATCTGGCAGGACGCGATCGGCGGAGCGGAGGCCGCGTTTCAGGCGACCGGCGCCAAGGAGCTCGCGATCGACGTGGAGCAGGGCGGCGGCGACGGCGACCCGACCATGACTGTCAGCATCACCTGGCAGTAGCCCGGTGCTCTAGATCTTCGGCGGACGCCCGGGTGAGGTGATGCGCGACGTGTCGACGCGTTCCTCGCTCGTCTCCGTCATCGAGTAACCGACGAGTGGTCGGGTGCTCGGATCGGGCTTGGGCTTCAGCGGCCCGCTCGACGGCTTCTCGCTCAGCGGCGTAGGCGCGACCGACTTGAAGTCGAGCGGTGGCGCAGCGGGGCGCGCGGCGGGGGACCTGAACGGCATCGGCGCCGTGGAGCGGGTCCCGGCCGTCGAGGAGGGCAGCACGCTCGGTGCGGCCGCCTGGGGCCGAACCGTCGGCGCATTTTGCGAGAATTGTGCGGGCTGCGGCCTCGAGGTCGGCTTCAGGTCGCTCAGCGTGGGCGCGGGCGGCCGCGAGCTCGCCGGCAGCGGGATGCGCTCGCTGTGGGCCTCGCGCATCGCCTCCTCCATGCCCTGCTGGATCTTCAGCTGGGCCATCTCCGAGCGACCCTGATCGCGCTCGCGCGTCAGCTTCACCACCGTGGCCTGAGCCTCGTCGCGCTGGGCTTGCAGGCGCAGCAGCGTTTCGCGAGTGCGCTCGCGCTCACCCACGAGCTTCTCGATGCTGCGTGTGGCGGCGTCGAGCTGTTCCTTCATCTGCGCCTGGCTGAGCGTGGCGGCGGACGTCTCTGGCCGGACCAGCGGCGTTCGCTCCGCAGAGCGGCGTGCCTCGTCCAGTTCTTCGCGCAGCTTGGCGACGACGCGCTCGTGGTCCTCGATCAGGCCAGCGATGAACGCGTCGTGCTGATCGGAGAGGAAGGCGCGTTCACGCCCAGCGGCGTGCTGTGCCTGCTCCAGCGCCGCCTCGAGCGCCTGCATCCGATTCTTCAGCGCGAGCTGGTGCTCGTTGGCCTGGCCCAGCATTTCGCGCAGGAGCTCGAGCTCGTGCACGATCTCGACGTTCGACTCCCGCGCGCCGCTGATTCCGGCGCTCAGCGTCTGGACCGCCCGCATCAGGCTGCTCAGGCTGGCCTCGGCGCGGTTGCTCGCCGCCAGCGCGGCGTGCACGCGGGCCTCGCCGGGTTCCCCGGTCGCTGCTCGCTTTTCCGCTGTCTTGGTGTGTGACGAGGGTATGACGCTGACAGCGCTATGCTGCGACGCGTCCTCACCGGGCACAGCTGATGGGATCTTCATGGACGTCTGCAGGCTCCAGTCTCCGCCGGGCCCTGGCGGCTGGGAAGCGTCCGCGTTAAGCTACGGAAATCATGAACGCTTTAGGAGAACCGTCCGGCGACGCGGCCGGTCCGGTTGCGACTCCTCCGGCCGAGAGCGACCGCCGGATTGCGCGCCTGGGCGAGGGCGCCCGCGACCTCGTGCGGACCCCCGCCTACGAGAAGGCGCGTCTCCTCGGCGACGTCATGCAGCGTCTGTACGAGCTCGCCGGTCGTCTGAGCGAGGCGGGCTGCAGGGCCAAGGGCATCGCGCCCGGCGACGAGCTGACCGGAGAAGAGGTCCTGGCCGGACCGGTGGCCACTCTCTACTACGTGCGCGTCCTGCGCCGATCGCTGCTGGAGATCGCCGACCACGGGCTACCGACCATCCCCGACAGCGCGGTGCGCGAACACCCGCTGGGCAGTGCCGTCACGGCCTTGCCGATCAGCCCGCTCGACAAGGTGCGCTTCGCCGGCATCAGCGCCGAAGCATGGCTCGAGGTCGCGCCGTCCGAGCTCGGGGAGGCGCGGGCGAGCTGGTACCGCGACGGCAAGAAAGACGAGGCGGTCGGTCTGGTGCTTGGCGCCGGAAACATCGCCGCAATCCCCCCGGAGGACGCGCTGCATCAGATCTTCGTCGAAGGCCGGACGTGCTTGCTCAAGATGAGCCCGGTCAACGAATACCTGGGGCAGCTCTACGAGATCGTCTTCGCTCCGCTGGTCAAGCGCGGCTGGCTCGCCTTCGCCTACGGCGGCCCCGACGTCGGCGCCTACTGCACCCAGCACCCTGGCATCGCCGCCGTGCACGTCACCGGCTCCGGTTTGACCCACGATCGTATCGTTTGGGGCGACGAGCCCGAGCAGAGCGCGCGCAAGCAGCGCAACGATCCGCTGCTGAAAAAGCAGATCACCAGCGAGCTCGGCAACATCACACCGGTGATCGTGCCGCCGGGCGAGTACAGCCAGCGCGAGCTCGAGCACGTCGCTCGCAGCGTCGCCGGCATGGTCGCGCACAACGCGTCGTTCAATTGCTTGTCGGCCAAGATGCTGATCTTGCCCGACACGCCGTTCGGTCGCGGAGTCCTCGAGCGCGTCGTCTCCGTGCTCGAGGCGACGCCGACGCGCAAGGCGTATTACCCGGGCGCCAAGGCGCGCTACGACTCGCTCGTGCACAGCGCTGGCCAGCTACGCGAGCTCGGCCGCAGCGATGGCGGTCATCTGCCGTGGGCGGTGATCAGTGAGCTCGACGCGCAGAGCGACACGCCGCTGTTCCGCAAAGAACCGTTCTGCAGCATGTTGAGCGTCGTCAGGCTGCCCGAGAGCGATCCCGTCGCCTATCTTGCTGCCGCCACGCGCTTCGCCAACGACAAACTGTGGGGCACGCTGAGCGCCGTGGTGATCGCCCCGAAGAGCTTGCTCGCCGACTCGGCGACGCAAGCCGCCGTCGATCAGGCCATCGCCGAGCTCGACTACGGCGTCGTCTCGCTCAACGCCTGGAGCGGCCTCGCCTTCGGCATCGGTGAGCTGCCCTGGGGCGCCGCGCCCGGCGCCACGCTGGCCGACGCCAGGAGCGGCATTGGCTGGGCGCACAACGCGCTCATGCTCGAGCGCGTCCGCAAGTGCGTGACCCGCGCGCCCCTGGCTGCATTTCCGACGCCTTTCTGGTACCCGGGCCATCGTTCCCTCCGCAAATTCGCCCGAGCGTTCCTGGATTACGAGCTTGCTCCCAATGCTCTCAAGCTCGCGAAGCTCGCGAGCGCAGCGGTCCCGGGCTAGCCCCGGGGCGGGCTAGCCCTTGCGAGGCCGCGCTGCGCGCGGCTCGGCGGGCTTCGCCCGCCTCGCGTTTGTTTTGTTTTGCGGAGTGCCTGCGCATC
>DATLIL010000686.1:0-5925 GCA_035539475.1 Polyangiaceae bacterium | reverse complement strand
GGGGAGGGAGCGATGACCTTGGGACGGCCTGTCCAGACGATGCGTTCACCGAACAACGAGTCCCGCGCCAATGCGACCTTTCCTCAGTTCATACGTCCCGAAGCTCCCCTAGTGTGATGCCTGCTTGCGCGGATCTCCAGGGGGGGACGCTATTTCACCCAGCCTGGACGGACGGGCGATGACTTTTGGGCCTCAGATCGAGCTCGGGGCGACGAAGACTACCTCGACGCGCTCGTTGCGGACGCCGGCGCCGGGCTGGCTGGGGTCGAGCAGTGGCTGGGCCGCGCCGGCAGCCAGCGCCTCCACTCGTCCGGCTCCGTGTTCGGAGAGCACCTTGGCGGCGGCCTGGGCCCGGCTCTTGTCGCGCTCGGCAGAGCCGCCCTTGGGGCTGTGCACGACGACGAGGAGAGGGAAGGTCGGGTGCGCCTTGGCGACGCGTCCCAGGCTGGCGAGCTTTTCGCGCGCGGCCGCGGGGATCTCGTCGCCGCGGGCGAACACGTCGCGCAGCGTGACGACCACACCGCGATCGTCGCGCGACGGCGCGACGCCGGTGCCGCTGAGCTCGGACAGCAGCGTGTCGGCCTGACCCGCCGCGGATTTCTGTGACTGCGGCCTTCGGGTCAGGGTGAGCTCGCGCAGGCAGCTCGAGCGTTCGGCGCGGGCCTCGTCGATCGGCACGGGCAGCGAACCGCTGGCGAGGCGCTTATCCAGATCATCGAGCTTGGCGAAGCGTTCCTTCAGCGATGCTCGCTCGGCGTCGAGCAGCCGCGCCGACGAGCACAACAGGCGCGCTTCGAGCGCGAAGGCACGCCCCGCTTCGAGCCGCGCCCGCTCACGATCGGGCGAGGCGGGCTCACTGCCGGGGACCGGCATGATCTCGCGCACGACCTTGAGGCGCAGCTCGAGCGTCTCGGCTTCGGAGAGCGCGCGCTTGTTCTGCTCGTCGAGCGCCGCGAGCTCGCGCTCACGCTCGGCGACCTTGGCCTCGGCGCTGGCGGCGCGCGCCTCGGCGGCGGCGAGGCGGCCGGCGATCACTGCGCGCTGGTAGGCTGCCAGCGCGTGTTCGGCCAGAAATTCGGCGTCCGAGTGCCGGCCGTCCTCGTAGGCTTGCTCGGCGCGACGTCGCAGATCTTCGGCGCGGGCGAAGGCCTGAGGCGCGCGCGGCTTGGCCTGAACCACGGCCGGCGCCGTGCTGGCAGCGCGCGCGTCGTTCAGAGCGGCAGGACGCGGCGCGGAGGCGCAGCCCCACAGACCGAGCAGGAGCAACCAGGCAACGCTCCTCATGGCTTCTTCTCCTGCTTCTTGCCCGAATCCTTGGGTTCGGCCTTGGGCTTGGGCGGCTTCTTGTCGGTCTTGTCCGCGGGCGGCGGGGCCTCGCTCTTGAGCTTGGGCTCGAGCTCCGCCAGCTGCGATGCGGCACGCGCGCGGCGGGCGGCGGTCTGTTCGAGCAGCGCCTGCGCGCGCACGATCTTGGCCTCCGCGTCGGCGACCTTGTGCTCCTGGGCGCTCGCCGTCTGCTCGGCCTTGGCCGCGCGCGACAGCTCGCTGGCCGCCTCCGCCCACTCGAGCGCGATGGCTTCGAGCATGGCGGCGTGCGCGTGATCGCCGCTCTTGTGGGCCTTGTCGGCACGGCTCAGGGCGGCGCGGGCCTTGCCGAGCTCGGTTTGGGCGACCTTTTTGGCCTCGGCGTTCGCCTCCAGGCTGCGGGTCAGATCGTCGGCTTGCCTGCGCACGTCGGCGCGCGGCTCGGCCAGCGCTGGCAGCGCTAGGAGAGTGACCATTCCGAAGGTGAGGGCTTTGAAGCTCGGCGCCACGGCCGGAAGAAGGCCACGTGGTGCCAGCGGGGTCAAGGCTCTCGTCGCCCGCACCGGTCCGGGTTATAGCCCGAGCGGAGCATAGAAAATGGTGCGCAGCAGGGCGAGCTGGGACGAGTATTTCATGGCTATCGGCCGCGAGGTGGCGACGCGTTCGACCTGCGATCGCAAGCACGTCGGCGCCGTGATCGTACGGGACAAGATGATCCTGGCGACGGGCTACAACGGGTCGATTCGCGGGCTGTCGCACTGCGACGACGACGGACACATGATGGAGGACGGCCATTGCGTGCGCACCGTGCACGCCGAGGCCAACGCCATCGTTCAGGCTGCCCGCAACGGCATGCGCGTCGACGCTGGAGACATCTACGTCACGGCGTCGCCCTGCTTCGGCTGCTTCAAGCTGATCGCCAATGCCGGGCTCAAGCGCATCGTGTTCGGTGAGTTCTATCGCGACGAGCGCATCTTCAAGCTCAGCGAGCTGCTCGGCATCAAGCTCGAGCATCTGCCCATCGAACGCGTGATGCCCGCGGCTCCCACCGACAGCGCCGTCACGGACAAGGCGGGAGAGTGAGCGGACGGCGAGTCGCCGTCGTCGCCGGCGGCCCGTCTACCGAAGCCGAGGTGAGCCGCACGTCGGGGCGAGCCGTGCACAAGGCGCTGGCCGAGGCCGGATTTGCCGCGGAGCTACTCGAGCTCGACGCGACGTTGCCTGCGCGGCTCGTCGCCACTGGCTTCGACGTGGTCTTTCCGGCGACGCACGGCGCGCTGGGTGAGGACGGCGGGCTGCAGGGGCTGCTCGAGGTGCTCGACCTGCCTTACGTCGGGTCGGGGGTCCTCGCGAGCGCGCTGGCGATGAGTAAGCCGCACGCCAAGGCTCAGTTCCGACAGTACGGGCTGCCCGTCGCCGACGACGCCGTGCTGCGCCGGGGCGAGGACGTTGCGGCCGCGGTACCCGAGCTGCGTCTGCGCCTGGGCGGAGCGCTGGCCATCAAGCCTGCCTCGGGCGGCTCGGCCATCGGCGTGGCGTTGCTCGACGCGGATGTCGGCGACGCGGCGATCCAGGACGCGATCGAGCGGGCCTTCCAGGCCGATGATTTCGTGCTCGTGGAGCGCTGTCTCCGCGGCCATGAAGTGACCTGCGGCGTGCTCGAGCGTGACAGCGGCGCCACGGCGCTGCCGCCGACGCTGATCACGGCCAAGGCGGGGAACTTCTACGACTTCACGTCGAAGTACCAGGCCGGCGGCAGCGAACACCGCTGCCCCGCGCCCTTCGCGCCGCCGGTGATCGGGCGACTGCAGGGGCTCGCCGTCGCGGCCCACGCTGCGCTCGGCGCGCGTGACCTTTCTCGAGTCGACTTCGTGGTCGGCGACGGCAACGATCCGAACAGCGTGACCGTGCTCGAGCTGAACAGCTTGCCCGGCATGACCTCGACCAGCCTGTTTCCCGAGGCTGCCGGCGTGGCTGGCATCGGCTTCACGGAGCTCTGTAGCTCGCTCGTTCAGCGCGCGCTCGCCAGGCCGCGCCGCGCTGTGCCGTTTGCTCCCGCGATGCCCTAGCTGGCTTTCGCCGTCATGCGCTGCGGGATCGTATCGAGATCGACCCGGGGCGCACGCTCGCGCAGGCGGGCCAGGAGCGCGTCGCGCTCCCTTGGCACGTCGATCGGCCCGGGATCACTCAGGCGCACGCCGCTCGGTACGCTCGTTTCCGGTCGCGACTCCGGCACCGGCACAGGAACGACGAGCGGAGCAGGCGGGGCGGCGACCTCGATCACCGCGGGAGCGACGGCCTCCGCCTTCTGCATCTCGAGCTCGGTGATCGAGTTGCGGCTGACCGGCGCGGCGGAGACCGGAGCCGCGTCGGGCGGGGCAGGGGCCTTCTGCGCTTGCACGGCGCGATCGATGAAGGCCTTGGTGGCGGCGCCGTAGCGCTTGAAGCGGACGCGCAGACCGCCGGGGCGGTTGCCCTGGGCGGGGATCACGGCCGCTACCTTGCCCTCGGCGCGGATGAGCTTGTCGCCGTTCGCGAGCGCGACGTCGAACAGCACGGCGGTATCCGGAGGGAGCTCGGCCGCCTCGACGAGCAGCATCGCGCGGGCGTCGATGGTCCAGGCCTCGGCCGCGAGGTACTCGTCCGCCGTGGCGTACGGCCGAACGATGTGAAGAACGAGGGGGCTCGTGGACACGGCGCGAGACGATCGAGGTTACAGCGCCGATCCCCGCACGGGAAGGCGATTCGCTGGGCCGCGGATTTCGCCGGCTTCGCGTCGTTGGTGGACGGGCCCCCAACCCCGTTCCACGGTTTTTGTCCACTGTTCGCCGAGGGCACAACGCTGTACGACCGCGCCATGCCGAAGAAAGTCCTCGTCGTCGGCTCTGGCGCCCGCGAGCACGCCATCGCGCTCCGGCTGCTGGAATCGCCCGCGGTTGATCACGTGGTCGTCCTGCCCGGCAACGCCGGTACGGCGCGCCCTCCCGGCCACCTTGCTGGCAAGCGCCTGGAAAACGCCGTTGGCGATCCGGTCGCGGTCGCCCGCGGGGGCGGCTTCGACCTGGTGGTGGTGGGTCCCGAGGTGCCGCTGTGTGCGGGTCTCGTCGACTCGCTCGCGGCCGAAGGGGTGCTCGCCTTCGGGCCCGAAGCGAAGGCCGCACGCCTGGAAGGCTCGAAGGCGTTCATGAAGGAGTTTGCGGCGCGGCATCGCATCCCGACCGCGAGCTACACCATCCTGCGCGACCCTGCGCTGGTCGAGACGGCCGTGCGCGAGTTTCCCGATCCGCCGGTGGTCAAGGCCGACGGTCTCGCCGCGGGGAAAGGCGTGGTCGTGGCCGACTCGCACGAAGAGGCCGTGACCGTCGCGCGCAAGATGCTCTCGGGCGAGCTCTTCGGCGACTCCGGCAAGACGGTGGTGCTCGAGCAGCGCCTGCTCGGCGCCGAGGCCAGCGTGAACATCATCTGTGACGGCGACCACTTCATCGTGCTGCCGCCAGCCCAGGACCATAAGCGGATCTTCGACGGCGATCGCGGTCCGAACACCGGCGGCATGGGCACGTACGCGCCGGCGCCGCTCATGACTGCCGCAGTTGCCGAGCGTGTTCTGCGCGAGATCCTCGAGCCCGCGGTGCTCGGCATGAAGGCTGACGGAATGCCTTATCGCGGCACGTTGTTCGCGGGCCTGATGATCGCTCCCGACGGCGCGCCCTCGCTGATCGAATTCAACGTGCGTTTCGGCGATCCCGAGACCCAGGTGCTCTTGAACACGACCGACGGAGATCTCTACCTCGCCCTCGAAGGCGCTGCGCGTGGGCAGCTCGACCGCGAGCTCATCAAACCCTCGGCGGACCACGCCGTGTGCGTCGTCCTGGCTGCCGCCGGCTACCCGGAAACGCCGCGCAAGGGAGACGTGATCAGCGGCATCGAGCGCGCCGAACGCGGCGAGGGTGTGCGCGTCTACCATGCCGGCACTGCCGAGAAGGGTGGGGCCATCGTCACGGCTGGGGGTCGCGTGCTCGCGGTCACCGCGCGCGGGAGCTCGCTCGTGCAAGCTCACCAGCGGGCCTACCAGGCTGCTGGGGCGATTCGCTTCGATGGCATGCAATACCGTCGCGACATCGCGGCGCGGGCGCTGGGCTGATCGTGTCGACCGAAGCTCTGGCCCACCTGCGAGCGGGCGGCGTCGTGGCGATCGCTACCGAGTCGTTCTTCGGTCTGCTCGCCGACGTCGAGTCGGCGGCCGCCGTCACGACCCTGTTCTCGTTGAAGCCGCGCGGGGCGGACAAGGGCGTCCCCCTCCTGCTGCCCGACGTCCAGAGCTGGACACGGCTGGTCGACGTCGTTCCACCCACGGCAGAGCGCCTTGCCAGCGCGTTCTGGCCGGGGGGTCTCAGCATCGCGTTGCCGGCTCGCGTCGGGGTCGATGCTCGCATCGCCCTCGGGGGTAGCGTTGCGGTGCGTATACCGGGACCGTCGCCGGCTCTCGATCTGGTACGGGCGTTCGGGCGACCGCTCACGGCCACGAGCGCCAACCTGCCGGGACAGCCGCCAGCCTGCGACGACGCCGCGGTGCACGCCTCGTTCGCGGCAGCGGTCGCCGACGGCCGGCTAGCCGTCGTC
>DATLIL010000685.1:0-4066 GCA_035539475.1 Polyangiaceae bacterium | reverse complement strand
GAGATCGACTCGAACACGCCGTGTTCGCCGAAGTGGACGCTCTGCGCGCTGTCCCAGCTGCCGAAGATCTCGTTCACGCTGAAGAGCGTCACCTTGGTGAAGACGTCCTCGTGCGATTTCAGCACGGCAGCGTCGCTCGGCCGGTAGAAGTGCTTGGCGGCGAGCTCCTGCCCTTCCTTGCTGTAGAGGTGCTTCAAGTACTCCTCCGCCACCTCGCGCGTGCCGTGTTTGTCGACCACCTTGTCGACCACGGCCACCATCGGTTCGGCCAGAATACTGAGCGATGGCACGACGATTTCGATCTTGCCCGGCCCCACTTCTCTGAGCGTGAGCTTGGCTTCGTTCTCCCAGGTCACCAGCACGTCGCCGATGTTGCGCTCGGCGAAGGTGCCCGTGGAACCGCGCGCACCCGAGTCGAGCACGGGCACGTTGGCGTACAGTTTGTCCACGAAGTCCTTGGCCGAGGACGGGGTGCCTCCGGGCTGCTTCAACGCATAGCCCCAGGCCGCGAGGTAAATGTAGCGCGCGCCGCCCGATGTTTCGGGGTTCGGCGCGATCACCTGCACGCCCGCCTTGACGAGATCGCTCCACTCCTTGATGCCCTTGGGATTGCCGTGCCGAACCATGAAGACGATGGTCGACGTGTACGGGCCACTCCCGTTGGGCAGGCGTGAGCGCCAGTCTTTGGGGATCAACCGCCCCTTCTTGGCCAGCATGTCGACGTCATACGGCAGGGCCAGGGTCACGACGTCCGCCTCGAGGCCGTCCAGCACGGCGCGAGCTTGCTTGCCCGAGCCGCCGTGCGACTGCTTCACGGTCACGGTTTGCCCGCTCTTCTGCTTCCAATGAACGGCGAAGAGCTGGTTGTACTCGCTATAGAACTCGCGCGTCGGATCGTACGAGACGTTCAGCAGCGCGATCTCCTTCGGCGCAGGAGTCGCCGCACTCGCGCTCGGCGCGTCGCTTGAGGAAGGGCTCTTGCTGCACCCGAGCAGCGTCAGAAGCAAACAGGCAAAGAGAAGCAGAACGTGCTTGTTGGGTGAGCTCATGCGCGGGACCCTTGCGGGGCAGTCTAGGTTTCCGCCGCTTCACCCCGCAAACACGTCATCTCCGATAGACAATGCGGCGCCACCGCTTTCTCCGGGTGCTACGCTAGGTTGGCCATGACGACGAAGCTCGTAGTCGCTGTCATGCTGGTGGCCCTCACCAGCGCTGGATGCGAGCGCGCCGGTCGCAAGATCGACACCGCAGCGCAGAAGACGGGAAAGGCGGTGAAGAAGGCTGGCCAGAAGACGGGCCAGGGCCTCAAGAAGGCGGGCGAGAAGGTCGAACGGGCGTTCGACTGAGAGGCCCGGCGGGCCGGCGGGTCAGCGCCACGAAAAATACTCGGTCGATTTCTTCCCCACGGTGCCGGGTGGCCAGCACTGAAAGGGTCGGGAGCGATGGATCCACGCGGTCCTGGGAGTGGTCCGTAGACGCAAGAGAACGACGAGGAGTCTTCGATGGCTTACAAGCGATGGTCAGCGATTTCGATTTTGGCGCTCATGGTCGGCTGCAACGCGGGCAGCGTCGGCGATGAAAGCATCACGGAGACGTCACAAGAGCTCCAGGTCCAGGTCACGCCTCTGGCGGTGACCCGCGCCCTGATGCCCGTGGAGCTGCCGTTCCCGGCCGGCGTGGCGGCGGGAAGTGACGTGATCTTCGTCGGTTCACCCTTCGAAGGTCGCGTCGTCGCCAACTCGCGAAGGACGGGGCAGCCGCTGGGCGACCTTCCCACTCCGCCCGGCGGGTTCATCTTGCCGTTCATCATGAAGATGGTGAGCGGCGATCGGCTCGCGGTCCTGGACGCGGGCGGCTTTCCCAGCCCGGGTGAGTTCGTTCCAGCCAACCCCGTCATCTACGAGTACTCGTACGTCTACAGCCCAGGCGGCGAGTTCAGCGCCGTGCTGGAGCGCAGCATTCCGTTCACCGGCGCGCTGGTCGGTTTCCCGGAGGACATCATCCAGCTCGACGACGGGCGCTACCTGCTCGACGACGCGGTGCTCGGCAGCATCTGGATCGCGGAAACGGACGGCACCATCAGCCCGGGCCTCGTCCCCGAGACCTTCGAGCCGGAGGATGCCATCCCGGAGACCTACTTCTGCAGCACGATGCCCGTGGTGGACGTGGGCGGACTGCCATTCCTGTTCACTGACGCGACGGTGCCCGGCATCACGTCCATGGCAGCGCGCAACGGCATGCTCTACTTCTCGGCGTCGTGCGCCGGGGCGATCTACTCGATCCCGCTCGCCAGTCTCTCCGACCAGCGCGAGCCGTGGGAGCGCGCGGCCGACATCGAGCTCGTCTCACTCAAGCCGGACAACGTCGAGGTGGAAGAGCTACTCGGATTGACCTTCAATCCGTATGCGCCGGACGACGGCTACCTGTACGCGGCGGACGCCTTGCAGCTACGCGTCATCCGCATCGACCCCACAACAGGCGCTCGCGACGTCGTCGCCGACGATCCCCGCCTGTTGAACTTCCCCTCGTCGCTCGCCTTCGTTCCCCCGAACGGTCCGGGCGCACCCTCGCCGCTGCTGGCGCTCTCGAACCAGCAGCATCGCACGGTCGTCCTGAACGACGCGATCACGGAGGACGTCCTCGAGCCGCCGTTCCTGGTGACGACGATCAGCTTGCGGCGCTGAGCGCCTCAGGATTCGAGGCCGAAGAAGCCCTTGATCGCGGTCAGGATGCGGCCGCGCTCGGTGAACATGCGGGAGCGGCGTGCGTCGGCGTCCAAACCTTCGCGGGCGGCCTCGAGCTCGACCCGGCGCTGAGCCAGGATGGTCGAGATCTCCTGGGCGATCTCCGGACGCCGCTGCAGGATGTCGCGGAAGTCGTCCTTGTCGACGCGCAGGCACTCGACCTCGCTCAGCGCCACGACGGTGGCCTCGCGCGGCTGCCCAGTCATCAGCGCCATCTCGCCGAAGAAGCTCGGCGCTTCCAGCATGGCGACGGTGCGCTCGTCGTCGTCGACTTGCACCCGTACCTCGGCCTTGCCTCGGGTCAGGACGTAGAGCCAGTGAGCGGCCATGCCCTGCCGCGTGATCACCTCGCCGCGCGAGAAGGGAGCGAGCTTGGCGCTCTCGGCCACGCTCGTGCGCTCCTCCAGCGACAAGCGGGCGAAGAGGTCGACCGCGTCGAGGGCGCCGCGCTTGAAATCGATCTCCTTCTGGCGCTTGCGTTCGTTGCGCTCGGGCTCGTCGTGCGACAGAAACAGTGCGGCGGCCGGCATGGCCAGCGGGATCTGGGCGCGCTTGAGCGCGGTGTAGATGCGCGCGCGCACCGCGGACTGGGTGGGGTCGTCGATCTGCAGGTCGCGGATCCAGTAGCGCGCCGCGTAGACGGCGTAGCTGTCGTGGTGGTCGCGCATGAGATCGCTGCACACGACGTTGGGCAGGGGCTCGCGCATCACGTTGTCGATCGGAGCGCCGCGCAGCGCGTCCTCGACGATGCGCACGACCTCCGTGGGCGCGTAGCGAAAATCCACCGAGAAAAACACCCACATGCGGTGGGGCACGGTCACGCCGTCGCGGCGGCCGAGGATCTTGATCGTCTGGCTCATGAGCTGGCCGTTCGGCACGATCAGCGTGTCCCAGTCGCGCGTTTCGATCACGGTGTGGCGCCAGCGGATCTTCTTGACCCTACCCTGTACCTTGTTCTCGAACTCGATCCAGTCACCCTCGTTGATGGACGAATCCACCTGCAGCGCGAGCCCGCCGACGACGTTGCCGAGCGTGGCCTGCAGCGAGAGACCGATCACCGCGGTGACCACGGCCGACGTGGCCACGATGCCGGTGACGTTCAGACCCACGCGATGCAGGAGCCAGCCGATGGCAACCAGATAGGCTGCACCCACCGTGAGGTCGTGCAGGATGTCCGGATAGTCCCAGCGCACCAGACGCTGCAGCAGCAGGTCGAAAACCGTGATCGCGACCAGGTTGATCGCGAGCAGCACCTTGAGCAGCGCGGCAGCGGTGGCGAAGCCGTCGGCGACGGCGTTCGCTCCGGCCCAGCGCAGCGGGTG
>DATLIL010000684.1:0-3341 GCA_035539475.1 Polyangiaceae bacterium | reverse complement strand
GCCTCCGCCACCCCCCGTGAGGCGCACCTACCACAATCACGAAGGCTTCTACCTGCGCATGGCCGGCGGTTTGTCGTTGGGACGGACGGTTCTCGCCACCGACACCGCCGCCAGTCCCGACTACGAGCTCGGTGGCGGTGGCTTTGCGCTCGATCTGCTCATCGGGGGCTCACCGGCCCCGGGCGTGGCGATCGGTGGCGGCCTCCAGTTTGCGGGCATGACGGCGCCCGAGATCGAGATCGACGGCCGAGACGAAGAGGTCGCGACCAGCACCGGGCACGGACTACTCGGAGTCTTCATCGACGGCTTTCCGGATCCCCATGGCGGCTTTCATCTCGGAGGCATGCTCGGCCTGGCCAGTGTGCAGATCGAGCGCGAGGACGAGCTCGACGTCGAGCGCTACGAGGGCGGGGGCGTGGGCGCGTCAGCCTGGGTCGGCTACGACTGGTGGGTAGGGCCGGAGTGGTCGCTCGGCGGAATGCTGCGCTTCACGGGCTCGCTCACACGTCAGGAGAAGGAAGACCTGACGCGCCAGGCCTCGACCTACGATCTGGCGATCCTGTTCACGGCGCTCTACCACTGAGCGCAAAGACGAGTCCCGAGCGGCAGGAGAGCACGAGGGCTCGCGGGCCAATCGGTGTTGGTCGCAGCGGCTCCGGGCATGCGCTGCCGGGCACGAGCTCGATTTCACCCGTGGGGCTGACGAGCGCAAGCCCCGCATCCGGCAGGTTGACCGCGCTATAGCCGCGACCGTCGATCAACGGCGCCGGAGGGCTTGCTCCGAAGCCGAGCATGCTGCTCGAGAGCGGAGCGCGAAACGCCTCCTGGCCCTGCTTCGACAATCCAATCAGCAGGCCGCCCTGCGTCAGCACGCGCAGCGCGCCGCCCGAGCCCGCGGCCAGCGCATTCGACAACACCAGCGTGGGCTCGGCCAGCAGCACGCGTCGCTTGCCGCTGGCGAGCTCGAGCAGGACGAGCTCACGCTGGGAGACGATCGCCACGAGCTCGTCCGCTCCCGGAACGAGCGCGGCGGAGTCCACACGTCCGCCGAGGTCCCCGAGTGGGCTGAGCTGTCCCTCGGCGCCGCGGCGTAGAACCTTGCCGTCGGCCATGACGGCAAGGAGCTCGCCACCCTGTTCGAGCAGCGCGCGCGTCGGCTCTTCGGAGCGCGAAAGCCAGAGCATGTTCCCGTCACGATCGAGGACGGACAGGCGGTTCCCGCTCGAGAGCGCGAGGCCACCGGTCGACAGCGGTACGGCCAGCGCGCCTTCGAGGCTGCCGAAGCCGCTAAGCGGCTTTTTGAAGCGCAGACGTCCTTCAGCGGTGATGCCAGCCACCTCGCCGCCCAGCGTGACGAGCCAGCGTAGGCCGTCATTACCGATCAGGGGACCTGTCGCCGCCGCATCGGGGCCGACGCGTAAGGTCCAGGTCGGACGTCCACGCGCATCGAGCTCCGTCAGCTTGCCGCCGCCGTGCGCGACGACCAGCGCTCCCTTTTCGTCGGCGGCAGGCGCGAATGGGATCGGCGCTGCCAGCTTCATCCGATAGCTCGGAGCCGGGTGCGCAGGCAGATCCACGCGTGAGAGTCCGCTGGCGCGCGCGTCCAGGCCGCTGCTGGCAGCGAGCGCGCGTGGAGCGCCGGCGCCGAGCGTGACGCCCAGACTGGTGTCGAAGTCATCGGCGGCTGCAGCGGACGTGAGCGCGCTGACCAGCGCAAACCAGGCGGTGATTCGCCCGCGTCGCGCCGAGCTCACTTGCCGGCCTTGACCACGAAGTCGGCGGCGATCGCTGGGATCGTGCTGTTCTCGCGTGGTCCGTTGGCGCCACCGCTGACCTTGCCCACGGCAACCACCGGATCCCCGCTGCTGATCATTGCCTTGGCGCCGTAGGTGACCTTCACCAGGCACGGCGGCGTGCTGCAGCCGCTCTTCACGTCGAGCAGCATCACGGTGGCGAAGTTCTCGGTGCGTGCTTCGATCACGCTACCGTCGAGCACCACCGGGGTGCCACGCTTGCTCTCGGGTTCGGCGCCAATGCCCGCGTAGGAGGCGGCGCCCTGAGCGCGCGCTGCCGCGATCTCGCTGCTCAGGTTCTCCACGCGCCTGATGCGGATCGGGACGAGACGCGGCGCGTGGCCCCCGGCCGAAGCTCGCACGGTGATCGTGGTTTCGCCCGCGGACGACACGTTCATCATCTGCGCGAACTTGCCGAAGTTGTCGACGGTGATGGCGCGACCTTCGACGCTCACGTTACCGCCCTTGAAGGTACGCCCGGCCAGGACGAACGTCGGGGAGTCGATCACGATGCTCTCACCCGGCGCGTCGATGGTGAGCGGGGTGATGCCGAGCTGGACCGCAACTTCGCCGCTATGGGTCGGGCTTCCGGGCGGCGTGATGGTGTAGGGGATGCGGCGTTCGAGCCGTCGCACGTTGGGCTCTTGGCCGCGAATCGAGCTCGATACGTCGACATCCGCCGAGCCCGTCCCGTCGGGGTTCAACGTCACCGGGCGTCCGTCCACGACGACGGTCGTGCCAGGTACCGCCATGATGCGCACGCGCAGCCGCGGCTCCTTGTCGTCGAGCGCGGCGGTTTCGCCGTGGACGCGGTACTCCACGGGCACCGTCAGCTCCACCTTCTCGCTCTTGCCCGGCGAACGCTCGAGCTCGAGCTCGAGGTGGTTGTCACCGATCATCAGCGGGCGGCTCAGAACGAGCGCGGCGCGGTGATTCTTGAATCGCGCTGACTGTCCTGCATGGCGCGCGATGGCGTCGTCGCCGCACTTGTCGCAGGTGAGCTCGAGCCGTTCCTTGCCTTCGCCGTCGAGCGCCACCTGAGCTGCCAGCGCCCCGCGCGAGTCGTAGAAGAAGACGGCGAGCAGGGCGGCACCGAGAAGAGCCACCGCCGAGGCGATCGCAATGATGGCACCGAGCGGCAGGGCTCGCTTGGCCTTGCGCAGCTTGAGGTTGTCGCGATCGTTGATGCGATCGGCGCCGACTCGGCGTGAGGAAGTCGGTGCGCGCGAGCTTCCCGGAGACACCACCGTGGGCATGGGCGGCGCGGGCGGGACGTGCGGCGCGTGCGGCGCGTGCGGCACGTACTGCGGGAACTGGTTGGTCGGTGCTCTCGCCGCGCCTGGATCCAGCGGCGCGATGCCAGGATGGGCGACGCCGACCAGGGTGTGGGGATGCACCTGCCCGCCCGCCGGGGCCGTAGCGGGTCCGTAATGATCCGGTGAGCCCACGCCGACGACCGTGGCGCCGAACGCAGCGGCCGGGGTTGGCGCTGTCGCGAGGTTCTGCGCCGAGGGGTAGGCGGCTTGCTGCGGCGGCGCGTAGTACTGC
>DATLIL010000683.1:0-5414 GCA_035539475.1 Polyangiaceae bacterium | reverse complement strand
TCTCGAGCATTTTGCGCAGGCTTGGCTCGTCCTCCACGATGAGCAGCTTGATTGGCGAGGGAACCAGCGACGTCACGGCGCAAGAGGACGCTACCATGCTCTTCACGCTCCCCGCTGGCGGAAAACGCGGTAGGGTTGCCGGCGCATGGGCAGGGCTCTTGCGCTGTACATCGGACACTGCTGGCTTGCTGCGCTCGGGCCGGTCGTGCTCGTCGCATGCACGGCCGGCGTCGATGCCTCCGCTCTGGAACCTGGTCCAGCCAACGGCGACGAGGAGCTCTCGCTGGTGTTTCGCCCGGCCACCGCGCTCACACTCGCTCCGCGCGAGACTCGTGAGCTGTCAGTGGTGTTGGCGCCGGCAGGTCGTCAGCGGGTTCGCTTTGCGCTGCTTTCTGGCGCGACAGGTGACGGGCCAGCTGACGCCGCGCTCGATCGCAGCGAGGCCACGACCGACGAGGACGGCATCGGCACCGTCGTCCTCACGGCCCCTAGCGCGCCCGTGACGTTCACCGTGCGAGCGTCGATCGACGACGGCCCGGAGACATCGATCGGGGTTTCAGTCAGCGCCAGCGGTTTCGCCGAGCTCGAGGTGGTCCCGTCTTACGCCGGCAAACGTCCAGTGCAGGGCTGGGTCGCGACGGTGCGCGCCGGGCTGACCTGCGACGATCCCGAGCTCGCCGGCACGCCGCCGCCCGACGGCGATCTCACGACCACGAGCGCAGACGACTCGGATCTCGTTGTCCAGAAGGTACCGGTCGGCCCGGTGCTCGCGGTCACGGCGCGTGTCGGCCACTACATCGGCGGTTGCGCCACGGTGACGGAGGCACGCGAGGGCGAGCGCAACCGGATCATCGTGCCCGTGAGCGATCGCCCGATCCAGCTCGGGACGACCCGGCTGCTCGCGAGCTTCGGCTTCGACTCGTTGTCCCCGCAGTGGGAGGCTCAGCTCGAGGTGGCACGCGAGAGCGTGATCAGCGGCATGCGCGGCAGCGCCGGGGACGATCTCTCGGCGCTGCTGGACGCGCTGGAGGCGGTCGTGCCGGAAGAGCAACGAGCCTTGCTGGCCGAAGCCCGCGTCTCTCGGGGCTGGGATGCGGCGCTGCAGGCGGCTTATCCCGGCGAAGACGCCAACGTGCTCAGCGCCACCGCGCGCCAGTGGATGCAGGCCGGCTTCGAGCGGCTCTACGCCCCGGATGCGATCCAAGGTGAGCTCGGCGCGGAGACCGAGGATCCCGCCAGAGCCATCCTGACGCTGCTGCGGGTCGGAGGTCAGCCGGCGACGGAGGCTGGTTTTCCCGCGACGGCGCCGGTGGCCTGGAGCGCCAACTCGCACGACGTGCTGCTCGTCGGCACCAATTTCCTGTGGGTGCCGCAAGACCTGCTGACCGCGCTCGCGCTCGAGCCAGCGTTGGAGGCTAGCCCGACCGCCAGCGGCGTCGATCGCGCGCTCGCCAACCGGCTCGACTGCGGACGGTTCGTCGGAGCGCTGACGGGGGCCGGAGAGCCCCAGGGCGAGATCTATCCCGCCTGCACGCAGCTCTGCAGCATCAACCACTGTCGCGCTGCCGTGGCGCTGCTCTGGGAGCGCGGCCTGAGCGCCACGAGCTTTGCTCCGCCGTTGTTCTCGCTGTCGGCCTCCGGTGATGCGACGGTAGGCGACGGTGCCGAGGCCGTCTCGCTCCAGGGCTCCTGGGTCGGGCGTTTCTCGGCCGATGACGAGGCTGCGACCGCGGGTGGACCGTTCAGCGGGACGGTTCCCGAGGAGTGAGTCGGGAAACCGCGGCTGCCCTTTGCCCGGCCCCGTAGTAGATTCCGGGCGTGCGCGTCCTCACGCCCCTCGAGCTCACGGCCGGCGGTTCGATCCTGGCCTGCGTGCTCGCCGTCACGGTGCCGGCGTTCGTCAGGAACCTGCACACCTCGCGCTTGGTCGAGCCTATTCAAGGCCTCGAGCGCATCGCCGCTCGGGCCGCGGTGCTCGCCGCAGGTCGCCCGACGGACATGGCCTATCCCGCGACCGCGCCGCTCTCTCCGGCCACGGTGCCCCGCGGCGAGCTCGTGGTCGATCCGCCGGGAACCTGGGACCACCCCACCTGGCGAGAGCTCGATTTCGCGCCGGAACAACCCCACGCCTTCAGCTTCGAATTCGAAGGCAAGAACGCCGCTGATAGCAGCCACTTCGTCGCGCGTGCACGCGGCGATCTCGACGGTGACGGCAGCCAGAGCACGTTCTCGCTGCGCGGAGAGGTCAAACGCGGCGGCGCTCCGACCACGAGCAACCTGGATATGCATCGTGAGATCGAGTAACGGCCGCGCGCTCGTGATCTGGGCGCTGATGCTCGCCGCGGCGCTCCCGATCGCCTGGTCGCGAGCGACTTTGAACGGCGGCTATCAGGCCGTGAAGCGAGGCAACGATCCACTGCTCTTGCCTCCTCCGGAGCAAGTGCTCGTCGGCAGCCTCGGCTATCGCGCCGCCGTGGCCGACACGCTCTTCGCGCACGTGCTGGTCTGGTACGGGCAACACCTGAGGCAGAAGCTGCGCTTCGAGTTCGTGGCGCATTACCTCGACATCGTCACCACGCTCGATCCGACCTTCCGCGAGCCGTACTACTACGGTGACGCGCTGATCACGTTGCAGACACAGGCGCCTTCACGGCAGGACTACGAGGCCGCCAGGCGCCTGCTGGAGAGGGGAGTCGAGAATCGCCCCTACGACGCCGAGCTCTGGCTCGTGACCGGGCAATTTCTGGCTTACAGCGCGCCGCCGTACCTGGGAGACGAGGCCGCGGCGGCCGAATGGCGGGTCGCGGGTGCACGCAAGCTGGCCAGGGCCTGTGATCTCGTGGGCAACAACGAGAACCTGCCTTACCACTGCATCACCGCCGCGGGGCTCCTGGATCGGGCCGGTGATCGCGCCTCGATGATTCGTTTTCTGGAGCGCGTCATCGCCGTGGTCGACGACCCGGAGCTCCAGCAGTTCGCGCTCGGCTACCTTGCGCGCGCGCGCACGGAGGAGGAGCGCGAGCGGCTGACCCGGCGCAAGACCTTGCTGGACGAGGCGTGGAAGGCGGATCTTCCCGCAGTCAGTCGCAACAAGGCGCTCGTGATTGGCCCCGACTTCGAGCCCGCCGCCTGCGCCGGGATCGGTGCCAGTTGCGTCACGAGCTGGCGCGGATGGGCCGAGAATCTTCCACGTGAAGGTGAGCTGCCAGCGCCGTGAACGAGTCCGAGCCACTGGACGAGCCCATTCGCCCCGGGCTCTTGCTCGCGCTTCTACTCGTCGTCGTGGCGGTGGTCTACGCGCCCGCACTCGGCGCCGGCTATCTGTTCGACGATCGGGAGATCGTCATTTCGTCGCCGCTGGTCGAACGGCTGCATCCGCTCGCTGAGTATTTCTCGCGGCCCTTCTTCACCAGCGCAGTGCGCGAGCTTCACGGCTACTACCGGCCGCTGGTGGTGTTGAGCTTCGCGCTCGACTACCGCCTGCACGACGGGGCTGCCAGCGGGCTCCACCTGACGAACCTCGTCCTGCACCTGATCAACACCGCGCTCTTCGTGTTCTGGCTACGGCGGCGCGGCAGTGGCGCCGTGGCTGCGCTGGCGCTGGCGGGGCTGTGGGCGCTGCATCCGCGCCTGACCGAAGCGGCGAGCTGGATCTCGGGTCGAACCGATGTGATGGCCACCACGTTCGTGCTCGCGGCGCTGGTCGTCTGGCAGCCGACCGCCGCGCGACGCGCTGTCTCTGCGCTGCTCCTCCTGGCGGGCTTGCTGGCCAAGGAGACGGCCCTGGCGGGCATCGTGGCGCTGTGCTGCTGCGAGTGGGCGGAGCAGAGGCGCGCTCAGAGCTCCGGCGCGCTGGGCCGCGCCGCATGGCACTCCCTGCCGTTTCTCGTCGCGCTCGGCGCGTACATCGGGCTGCGGCTCTTCGCGGTGGGGTTCGCCAGCGGCCAGTCGCTCGGCTTCGGGAAGCGCGCGCTGGCCGTGTTCGAAGCCGTCGGGCGCTACGCTTGCGACCTTGCTCTGCCATGGTTCCCGGATGCGGTGCAGGGCCGGATCGGCCGTCCGACGCTGCCCTTCGTTGCGCTCGGCGCCCTCACGCTGCTGCTGACTCTCTGGCTGTGCTGGCGTCAGCGTCACCGGCTCCGTGCCGAGGATGCCGCGCCTGCAGCGCTCGCGCTGGTCGGCCTGGGCTTGACGCTCCATGTCGTGCCCATTCCGTCGCGCATGATCAGCGCCGATCGTTTCCTCTATCTGCCGCTGATCGGCCTGCTCGCCTTGGCCGCGCCAACGCTCGAGCGTCTCTGGCGCGTCCGCCCATTGGCGCGGCTGTCCGCGGCCGTCTTGCTCGTGAGCTTCGGCGTCTTTGCCTTTCGCCGTAGCTCGCTCTGGGCCAACGAGCTGGCTTTCTGGGTGAGCGAGTACCGGCAGGCGAGCTCGGTCGAGCGCTACGTGCCGGCCACCGAGCTCGCGGCGTCGTTCCTACGCACCGGGCTGTACGAACCTGCCCTGAAGCTCAGCCAGCAGGGCATCGAGACCGGCGATCCTTCCGCGAACGGCGCCCGCTACAACGCGGCGCTAGCGCTGGCGCGCCTGGGACGCACGTCGGAGGCGAGGGGACGCTTCGAAGAGCTCGCGCGCGACGACCGGCGAGGCAACTATGCGACCGCCCTGGCGCTGGTCGAGCTGCAGGAACGCCGCTTCGACGCCGCCGGCCAGCGCCTGCTACGTGCCTTCGGGCCGCAGGCGCAGCCGTCGGAGCGCGCCCTGCTCGCGCGAGTGGCCCAGATCCAGGCTGGCTACGAGCGGCTTCAGGCGGACCAGCCCTTTGCGGCAAGCGCGAACGGTCTGGTGTTGCGAGCCGAGCTCGCCAGCGAAGTGCAGCGTCTCGACGAGGCCGTGCTGCTGTGGAGTGAAGTTGCGGCCGGCACGCGGGATCCGGAGCTCGCACGCAAGGCCCTTGCGCGCTTGATCCGTCTGCCGGACCCTGCCGCGGCGCGAACCGCGCTCGCTCAGGTGCAGGCGCGCTTCGGCGCGATGCCCGAGCTCGACGCCGCCTTCGAGGTGAGGCGCGCCGAGCTCGATGCTGCAGAAGCCGCAGCCCGCGATCTGGAGCTTTAGAACTTCACGGACGCCGAGGCGGTCTTGCCGGCTTCGACGTTGACCGTCGTCGCCTTACGACCGTGCTCGGGGTGCACGAAGATGACGGTGTGTGAGCCGGGGGACACGCTGACCCCGCGCTTCGGCGTGGAACCGAGCGGACGTCCGTCGAGGATCACGTTGGACATCGGGATCGAGTTGATGTTGAGCGTGCCGTTGCCCGTCGCGACAGCTGCAGGCTTGGGACCGCTGCTTCCGGTGTTGCCCTTCGGCGCAGTGCCCTTGCTGCCAGTGCCCTTGCTGTCGTCCTTTTCCTCTTC
>DATLIL010000682.1:0-2944 GCA_035539475.1 Polyangiaceae bacterium | reverse complement strand
GTCCCTGCCTGGAGCGAGCAGATCCACACGAAAACGCGCGCGTCCCCGCTGTTTGAAAGAGGTCGACGGCGCCTTGCGATCGAGCGCGGGGATCTCGACGATCGACAGCCCCGATTCGTTCAACATGCCCAGCAGCGTCTCCTGCGGCGGGGTTGCAAAGGCGAGCGGTCCGGCCCTGGCCAGGTCGACGTCTTCCGTAGCGTACGGCGCCGCACGAATCCCGAGCTTGTTCAGCAAGATGCCATACGCGTGCGACCCGACCAGGACCGCGCCGGCCCTGAACACGCCGTGATTGTGCAAGGCGCTCAGCACGGCGCTCGTCTTTGCGTCCACCACGCTGAAGCCTTCGCGCCCCAGCAGTCGAAACGAAGCGCCGAGCTCGGCGCTCTCGGCTATGCGTTCGCGCAACCCGGCGGCGCTGGCGTCCGCTTCGGCGTTGCCGACCGGTCCTGCCAGGTAGCGCTCGCGCGGCTTGCCCTCCGCGTCGTGATACTTATGAGCGTAGAAACGAAAGCCCGAGGCGTTCGTGCGCACGATCACTGCGCCCGGCGTCCCGAGGAAGGCCACGGCTTGCTGCAGGGCGTAGCTCTCCAGATCGGCATAGAGCACCGACAGCGGAGGACTGTGAGGCAGAAAGAGCGCAGCGGCCATCAGTATCCACCAGTTTATAGTCTTGGTGGATACCACAGTATCCACTAAAGTCCAGAGTCAGTGGATACACGATGGCGCCTGCGCAAGAGCCTGGTCAGAAGCCAGATCGACGCGAGCGCTGGTAGGCCGAGCAGGACCAGCACGGGCAGGAGAACGCCCGTCAGACGAATGCCGGCGGTGATGATGCCCTGCCCGACCTCCACGGCGTCGTGCTTGGCACGAGCGAAGCTCGCCGCCACGAAGCCGTCGGAGACCGCGGCCACGGGCAGCTCGCTCAAGGTCAGATTGATCGTGGCCCAGGTCGTCTCGCGCTCGAGGAACTGACGCCGCCCCTCGAGGCGCTCGATCTCGCCGCGCACGCTGGCGAGCTCCTGGTGCACCTTGAGCGCACCTTCGATGCTGGTCGCCGTCTTGAGCAGCTCGAGCAGCTGCTCCTCGAGCCGCCTGTGGTTGCGTAGCCGCGCCTCGGTGTCCACGAACTCGTCGGTCACGTCCTCCGAGCCGATCTGCTCGCTGACCGAGCCCGCGGCCAGCCCGCGTAGCTCGACGAGCGCGCCGGTCAGCTTGTCGCCCGGGACGCGCAGCACGAGCGAGCTCGACTCGTCGGCAGCGCCGTCGCCCCTGCTCTCCAAGCGGCGCGACGTCAGCACGTGGCCGCCGCGCTCCTCGGCGATGGCGACGGCTCGCGCGTGCGCGGCGCCGACGGAGCGCACCTCGAGCGAGAGCGTGGCCTTGCGCATGATCTTACGCACGCTCTGAGCCTCTGCTCCCGGCGCGGGGGCTTCTTTCGCCGGGCTCTGCGCCGCAACGGCCGGCTCGGCGTCGGGCTCCCTCTTGGAGCAGGCGGGCAGGGCCAGGGCGGCACAAAATAGAACGGGCAGCAGCGTGGGCGCGCGCTTCATCACGGGACTCCTGGAGCTAGGTTTGGCTGGAGAACGGCTGGCGGCGCCCGGCCTTACAGTACACTCCAGGCGTGCCACCCCGGACCGGACCCGAGGCCCGCCGCGCCCGTCTTTGGGCGGAGCTCGACGACAACGCCGACGTCATCCTCGTTTGTGATCCCCGCCATGTGACCTACCTGTCGGGCTACTACCCGTCGCCGTTCGAGTTCCGCGGAGTGAACGCCGCGGCTTACCTGCTGCTCGATCGCGGCCGGGCAACGCTCTTCGCCGATAACCTGCTCGCGCCCTACGCCAACACCGCCGACGTCGACGAGGTCGCGCTCTCGCTCTGGTACGAAGGCAAACGCAGCGCGCCGAACCGGCGTGGGCTGCTCTGCCGCGACATCCTGGGCGAGGTCTGCCGGCGCGGTGCGCGGATCGCCTGCGACGCCGCTTCGGTACCGCTCGCGCTCTCCGACGCCTTGCGCTCGCAGCGACCCGACGTCGAGTTCATGGCCATCGAGCCGATCTTGCAGCGTCTGCAGCGCAGCAAGGACGCTGACGAGCTCGAGCTCCTGAAGCGCTCCGTCCGCGCCGGCGAGGCCGGCCACAGCGCAGCGCGGCGCGACGCCCGACCCGGCATGAGCGAGCTCGAGCTCTTTCACCTGGTGCAGCAGGCCGCGCAGACCGACGCCGGTGAACAGGTGCTCGTGTACGGCCACTTTCTCAGCGGGCCGCGCTGCGAGCGCATCGGGGGAGCGCCGACGGCGCGCCGGCTCGAGCAAGGCGAGCTCGTGCTGGTCGACTTCAGCGTCGTGATCGGAGGCTACCGCGCCGACCTCGGCGCGACATTCGTCTGCGGCGCCAGGCCGAGCCCGGAGCAGACGCGGCTCCACGAAGCCTGCCTGCAGGCGCTCGCGGCGGGAGAAGCCTCACTCCGCGCCGGCAACGAGTGCCGCCTCGTCGATCGCGCCGTGCGCGAGAGCTTCGGCGAGCTCGGCAAGAACCTGCTGTCCCATTCGGGGCACGGTCTCGGCCTCGGGCACCCGGACCCTCCCTACATCGTGCCGGAGAGCAGCGACGTGCTCCTCCCCGGTGACGTGCTGACACTCGAGCCGGGTCAGTACGTGGCCGGCGCCGGCATCCGCGTGGAACGAACGTACCTGATCACGGACAGCGGCTACGAGCGGCTCTCGCAGCACGACCTCGCCCTCACCCAGTAGTCGGGCTTGGCACCAGCGACATCGGCCACTGTCTACCGCGTCGCTTCGGCAGCGCCACGATCCAGCCTTTCACGGGTAGCTCGCCGTCGGTGCAGGTGCGCATGACGAACGACCGGGCCTGGTGGACCTGGCTCTGACACCGCGTTGGTGTAGAGTTCGGACGCCATGTCCGACCGCGCGACCGTTCTC
>DATLIL010000681.1:0-11190 GCA_035539475.1 Polyangiaceae bacterium | reverse complement strand
GGTCACCCCCAGGCGGGTACCCAGGCTGGCGGCGGCGACCTCGAAGGCCTTGCCGTCCGCGGCTGGCGCGAGCGTCAGCGGTTTGCCGCGCACGGCGCCTTCGTGGTCGAGCAGTCGCGCCGAGACACCGCCGTCGCGGTCGGCGACGACGAGCAGCGCCCCGTCCGCCAGCGGAGCGAGATCGAAGCCGAGCTCGCCCGCGATGGCCAGATTCATGATCGGCGTCGCGGCGAGGGCGCGCTGAGTGGAAGACACCGGGGCCGGCGCCGGCAACGGCTCTTCCTTGCAAGCAACGAGTGAACAGACGGCGAGGGGGATCAGGCGACGGAGGCGCACGGTGAGTGCGCCAGCATACTCCGTCAGCAGCCGCCCATGCAGGCGGTGAACGCGTTGGCCTCGCCCGTGGTGTAACCCGCGATCTCCGCGCAGGTATAGCTGGCGACGCAGTTCGTGAAGCAGGTATCCTGCTCGGTGCACACGCCCGTCATACCCAGAGCGCACTCCTCGATCAGCTTCTTCTTGGCGGCGACGCAGGCGGGGGCCTCCGTGCGTATCGGCTGTCCGGCGCAGACGTCGACGCAGGCGCTGAAGGTGTTGATGCCGCCCTGCAGGGTGACGATGATCTCCTCGCAGGGCGCGTTCTCCACGCAGCCGGCGGCGCAGAGCTGACCTTCTTCACAGGTCACCGCGTCGAGCGTCGCGGTGTCGATTGCGATCGCGCACTCGTTCTGCAGCTTGTCGAGCGCAGCGTCGCACTCTTGCTTGAGGGCCTCTTCTTGTTCTTCGGCGGGCGGCCCATCACACGCCGCGAGCCCCGCCAACACCACCAACCAAACTAGCGACCTTGCCATGCACGAGTCTAGCGGCGTTCGATCGTGCGTTCACGACCTGCACGCGAGACATGTTGCATCGCTCGCGGGAAAAATCAGCGCCGCTTGAGCTCGAGTGCGTAGACCAGAAAGGTGCGCACGGGTCCGTTGCGCCAGAACCATGCGTCTTGCCAGGGCGTTAGCTCGGCGTGACGTGCGAGGTAGGGATCTTCACGCGCGGCCCAGGCCAAGAGCTCTGGATTGACCGAGTAGATGACGTTGCCCATGCGCAAGAGCTCGCGCATCAACGCGCCGGGGTCGGCGTCGGCCGGGAGCTCGTGGAACGGGTAGGTGAGATCGGAGGTGAGGTCACTGACCAGCAGCGCCCGCGCGCCTGGTGCAAGCAGGCGAACCAGGCTGCGCAGGTGCACCAGGTTCTGAATCTGACGCGCTGCCTCGAACAGCTGGTGCCGTTCCGTCAGCACGCCGCGCAGCGCGAGCTGGAGCTGGCTCAGCAGGCAGACCGAAGCGACGACGTCGAACGGGCCTGGCAATGAGCTGGCGATGCGCTTCGATGCGGCCGCAGGGCTAGCCATCATCGTTTCCGGCGTCACCCGGAGATCACGCCAGGCCTCGAGCTCCGGGTGCAGGCCCGAGAGATCCAGCTCGTGCAACGAGAGCCGCTGGCGCACGGCCTCGGTCTCGCCCGCCCTGGCCCGCTCGAGCGCGGCGCGATCGATATCTGCCAGGTGCACCTCGGCGAAGGCCTCCGTCAGGCGAGGCAGGTCGAGGTCGTTGCAGTTGCCGGCGCCGAGCAAGCACAACCGTCCCATGCGGTCCTGCGTGGCGCGGGCGCAGATCAGATCGGTGACACGCTGACGGTGAGGCAAGAACCAGCTGCTGTGAGCCTGAGCGCTCACGTTGCTCTGCTTCTGTTCCTCGATCTGCTCGGCCAGCGAGCTCTTGGCTGTCATGCGTCAGAAGGGATAGTAGCAGTCGTAGTTGCGCTGGCGCTTGATACGTCCGTTCTCGAACTCGAGAAAGAGGGCGATCGCGGCGTGGAGCTCCTGGCCTTCGCGAAACGGGCCCAGGTCTTTGGCCATGACGCCGTGCCACTCGAGCTCGAGCGCCACGCTGCGGCCGGCGGCCAGCGTGCTCCGCACCTCGTAGTGCTGCGAGCGCAAGAGCTCGCGGGCGCGGCCAGAGCGCTCGATCAGCGAGGCGCGGTCGTGGCTGCGGCCCTCGGGCACCAGGCGACTCGGAAACTCCTCCTGGACCACGTCCTCGGCGAAGCAGGCAGCCAGCGTTTCGCCCGATTCGTAGCGATTGAGCGCGGCGATGTAGGCCAGCGCGGTCTCGGTGTTGCGGCGTTCTTCTTCGCTCGACTCAGTCATACAACCATGGTTGCACAATGATGGTTGTGGAACTAGACTGGGCACATGTCCAGGCGCCGCGCCGTCGAACCAGCGGACCTCGATCTCGGTCACCTGGCGCAGTTCGTCGGTTACGCCTTCGCGGACGCCGTCCAGCGCGCGCTCGAGGCAGAGGGCTTCGTCGGTCTGCGCTTTTCGCATGGCTTCGTCTTTCAGCACCTGATCGAGACCGAGCGCAGCATCGGCGAGCTCGCTCGGCGCATGCAGGTGACGCAGCAAGCAGCGTCGAAGGCCGTGGTCGAGCTCGAGCAGCTCGGCTACGTCGAGCGCAGCGTGGACGAGCTCGACGCCCGCACCAGGCGCGTGGGCCTGAGCGCCCGTGGCCGCGCGGCGGTGGAGGCAGCTCGGCGCGCCAGAGGGCAGGTCGAGCGCAAGCTCGCGAGCAAGCTGGGCGCGCGGGCGCTGTCCGTCTGCCGCGCTGACCTCGCACGCATGCTGGACGAGCTCGGCGGCGCCGAGGCCGTGCGCCGTCGTCGTATCGTGCCCCCACGCTAGGTTCATTCGATCGTCAGCGTCCACGTCACGCTCTGCTCGAGCTCCGCGCGGTCGGTCGGGCCGACCCAGGGCGTGTCGTCGTAGGCGCGGGCCTGCACCGAGTGTTCGCCCGGACCGAGCAAGGCCGTGTCGAAGCATTCGCCACCGTCGGCCGTGACCACCACGCCGTCCACCGACCACTCGACCTTCAGCACTGCCGGATCGATCAGCCTGAGCTCGAGCTTTGCGGGGTTCGTCAGCGGCGCGCTGTCGTCGGTGTGGCTGTCGATGGGGTCGACGATCTCGTAGATGTCGCGCACGATCTTCTCGATCGACGGCATGTTGAACGCCTGCGGCAAGATGTTCATTTCCGAGTCCTGCGACGGCCGCCAGATGCCCGTGGCGCAGTAGCGGCCGCCCTCGAAGGCCCCCTGCAGGCCGCTGCCCGGATTGTGATCGAAGCCCAGCCAGTGCGCCCATTTGCTGCCGCTCGAGTCGGCCGTGACGTTGACCTCTGGCGGTTCTTCGTCCGGCGCGCAGCTCAGGTTGGGGTCGACGTACTCGTCGGCCAGACCGTGAAAGGCGTGCCCGCCTTCGTGCAGGGCCACGCTGGCGGTGGCGAGCGCGTCGGTCTGCATGTGGGCGCCCGACCAGACCATGAGCTGACCGCCGCTGTTCCACCACTCGTCGACGTTGAGGCTGACCGCGACCCAATCGACGTCGACGTGGTCGGGCATGAGCTCGGCGATCGCCGCCTGCACCAGGCCTTCGTCGACGCCGCCCAGACGATCGCCGATGTTGCCGCCGCCGAAGGCCGTATCACGCGCAGGATCACCGCCCGGCCCGTCGACGCCGGACTCGTTGCTCGCCACCTTCAATGCGCAGATGTTGATGAACTTGCGGTAGCGCACGTACGGCTCACCGAGCTCGCTGAACATGCCGCCGTCGCCTTCGAGCACGTTGGCGATGTGGTCGAGGTAGGCGCCGTCGAGCTCCGACGCGACGTAGCCGTCGCCGAGGATCACGTAGTTGACGCGATTGTCGGGACGTCCGGAACTCTCGAAGACCTGGCTAGAAGCGCCGCACTCGAACTCGAGCCCGCCGGACGCGAGCGTCGTGCCCTGGGCGCAGGCCGACCCGGTCGTTCCACCGGCGCTCGTTCCCGCCGCTCCGGCAGCGCCCGAAATGCTGGTTTCTCCCGCGTTCGCGCTGCCACCCTGACCGGCCTGCGTTCCGCCGCTCGACGTGGCGCCCGCGCTGCCGGCGGCGGTCGCCCCAGCGGAACCGGCGTTGGCGCTCTCGGGCGCGGCCCCGCTCCCGCCGTCGCTGCAGCCGGAGGCCAGGGTCACGAAACCGAAGACGGCGACGAGAGCAGGTCGTTTCACGGCGGCTCCTTCGAGGGCAGGCGAGGCCCCAGGCAAGCCTTGCGCACGCGCCGGCGCAGGGTCGACCCGGCGCGCTCGGCGACGAAGCGTGCGCCACGCTCCGAGGCATCGGGGCCTGGGTGCTCCTGGCAGTCCGCGATCACCTCGTAGCCCTCGCGGACGTCGAGCCAGGCCCCGGCGTCGTCAAAGGCCGCACGGTGCTCGCGCAGCAGCTTTCTCGCCCGGGCCACATCGCCCGCAGCGAGCGCGCCCTCGATCGAGATGAAAAGCCCACGCTGCCGATCGAGCGCGCGGCGCTCCTGCGTGATCGGGTGAGGGGAGAGCTTTTCAGTCGTCGTGACGACGGTCGCCGCCATTGCCATGGCCTCTGGCTCCGCGAGTTCGCGGACCGGTGCAGGGACGTCGAGCGATACTCGCGCGTCAGCCGGCGCGGTGGAGCGCCTGCCGACCACCAACGCGATCGCGAGCGCGAGCGCCGGCAGCGCCAGGACAGAGAGCAGCCAGGGACGGGTCATCCGGTACCGGTTCCAATGCTTAGTCGCCGGACGCGGACAGAACGGCTCATCATAACGCTCCTTACCGGCTCGCGAGCCCACTATTTGCGTCATTTCCCACAAAATCACAGCCTCGTTGTCGATTCCCGAACCCCGCATAGACTCCCGCCAGCATGTCCCTTTCGACCCGATTCTCGCTCGCCTTCCGCGTGCTGTTCGACGGCGCGTTCGCGGCCCGGCTGCAGGAGCTATCCGAGCCGAAGGCGCTGCCCGAGCCGAAGGCTCCGTCGAGCAAGGGGCCGGGCGCGGTGGACGGCGCCCTGCAGCTGCTCTCGTTGCTGCAGCGCGAGGGCAGGCTGGTCGATTTCCTGCAGCAGGACATCACGAGCTACGCGGACGGCGACGTCGGAGCCGCCGCCCGTGTCGTGCACGAAGGTTGCCGGAAGGCGCTGCGGGCGCACGGCAGCGTGCACAGCATCCGCAGCGAGAGCGAGGGCGCCTCGATCACGGTCGCCGACAGCGAGGCCGAGCTGGTCAAGCTCACCGGCAACGTCACTGGCTCGGCGCCCTACCGCGGCGTGCTGCGACACCGCGGCTGGCGTGTGGAAAACTTCAAGCTGCCGACGCTGGTCGGTGAGCGTGACCTCTCGGTGGTGGCGCCGGCCGAGGTGGAGCTTTGAGCGCGCACAAGCTGGCTGTCGGTATCGATCTCGGCACGACGCACGTGGCGCTGGCCAGCACCGACGCCGTGCTCGAGCACGCGCCGGCCGAGGTGTTCGAGGCGCCGCAGCTCGTGGCGGCGGGCAGCCTCGAGCCGCGGGCGCTGCTGCCCTCGTTCGTCTATTTCGCGCATCAAGCCGAGGGCGCGCTCGCGCTGCCCTGGGACGAAGGGCGTCGCTTTGCCGTCGGGGAGCTCGCGCGGCAACGCGCTGCGGAGGCACCCGGTCGCGTGATCTCGAGCGCCAAGAGCTGGCTCTCGCACGCCGGCATCGACCGCCGCTCGGCGCTGCTACCGAGCGCCGCGCCGGAAGACGTCGAAAAGATCTCGCCGGTCGAGGCGTCGTTTCGTTACCTCGATCACCTGGTGGAGGCCTGGCGCGCCGCGCACCCGGACGACGGTGAGCTCGGCGAGCAGGACGTCGTGCTCACGGTGCCGGCCTCGTTCGACGCGGCGGCTCGCGATCTGACGGTGGAGGCCGCCATGGCCGCCGGGCTCGACAACGTGACGCTGCTCGAGGAGCCGCAAGCCGCGCTCTACGCCTGGCTCGAGGCCGCTGGCGACGACTGGCGCAAGCACCTCGGACCGGGCGATCGCGTGCTCGTCGTCGACATCGGCGGTGGCACGACGGACTTCTCGCTGATCGCCGTGGTCGAGAAGGACGGCGCGCTCGAGCTGCAGCGGGTCGCGGTCGGCGACCATATCTTGCTCGGCGGCGACAACATGGATCTGGCGCTGGCGCACCTGTGCGCGCAGAAGCTCAGCGAGCAGGGCAAGGAGCTCGATCGTTTTCAGCTGAGCGCGCTGACGCACGCCAGCCGCGCCGCAAAGGAGAGGCTGCTCGCCGACGAGAGCGTCGCTTCCGCGCCCATCGCCATCGCCGGTCGCGGCTCGGATCTGTTCGGCTCGGCGCTCCGCACCGAGCTCACCCGCAGCGAGGTGGAGAGCACCATCGTCGAGGGCTTCTTTCCGCGCACGGCTGCCAGTGAGCGGCCGCGAGCACGGACACGCGCCGCCCTGACCCAGGTTGGCCTGCCCTACGCCGCGGATCCGGCGGTGACCAAGCATCTGGCGGAGTTCCTGGCGCGACAGGTCGGCGCGCTGGGCGACGCCGCCGGACGCACGCTGCTCCACCCGACCGCCGTCTTGTTCAACGGCGGCGTGGTCAAGGCGGTCGCGCTGCGCACGCGCCTGATCGAGACGCTGAACGACTGGCTCAGGAGCGACGGCGCGGCGCCGGTGCGCGTGCTGCCGGGCGCCGACCCGGATCTGGCAGTCGCGCGCGGCGCGGCCTACTACGGACGCGTTCGACACGGCCGCGGTCTGCGCATCCGCGGCGGCACGGCACGAGCCTATTACGTCGGTATCGAGAGCCCGATGCCGGCGGTGCCGGGCATGGAGCCGCCGATCTTTGCGCTGTGCGTGGCGCCGTTCGGCATGGAAGAAGGCAGTGAAGCGGCGCTGCCCGAGCAGGAGCTCGGCGTCGTCGTCGGCGAGCCGGTGACCTTTCGCTTCTTCGGCTCCAGCGTGCGGCGCGAAGATGCTCCCGGACGGGTGCTCGAGCGCTGGAAGAGCGGCGAGCTGGAAGAGCTCGCGCCGATCGAGATCACCTTACCCGCCGAGGGGCGCAGAGCCGGCGACGTGGTGCCCATTCGCTTGCGCGCCATCGTGACACCGATCGGGACGCTCGAGCTGCAAGCCGTTCCGCTCAAGCCGCTGCACGACGACGAGCGCTGGAAAGTCGAGCTCAACGTGCGCCATGGCAGCTGAGCCGCTGACGGTTGGCATCGATCTCGGGACCACGCACACCGTCGTGGCCTTTGCGAACGAGCGCGGTGTGCCGGAGGTGTTGCCGCTGCCGCAGCTCGTCGGCTCGGCAGAGCTCGAGGCGCTACCGCTCTTGCCGTCGTACCTCTACGCGCCGGCTGCGGGCGAGAACGTCACCGACCGTTTTGGCGATGCGCCCTGGACCATCGGCGCCTTCGCGCGGCGCCGCGGTCAAGAGGTGCCCTCGCGCCTCGTTGCCTCGGCCAAGAGCTGGCTCGGGCATTCAGCCGTCGACCGACGCGCCGCCATCCTGCCCTGGGGCTCGGAAGCGCCCGACGCGCCGCGGCTCTCGCCCGTCGAGGCCAGCCAGCGCATCTTGCTGCACGTCCGTCGCGCATGGGACGACGCTTTCCCGGATCGACCGCTCGGCGATCAGCGCGTCGTGTTGACGGTGCCGGCGTCGTTCGACGAGGTGGCGCGCGAGCTCACCGTGCTGGCCGCGGAGCGCGCTGGCCTCTCGGTGCGCCTGCTCGAGGAGCCACAGGCGGCCTTCTACGATTTCATGGAGCGCGCCGGTGCGAGCGAGCTCGAGCGCATCCTGGGTGCGCGCGAGCGGGCGCTGGTTCTGGTCTGCGATGTCGGCGGTGGCACGACCGATTTGACCTTGATCGAGCTCCGGCGCGACGCGCAGGGCGAGCTCGAGCTCGAGCGCGTCGCCGTGGGGCGCCATCTCCTGCTCGGCGGCGACAACATCGATCTGGCGCTGGCACACCGCTGCGAGGCTGCGCTGGTGCAGCCGCCCGAGCGGCTGGAGGTCGCGCGCTTCAACCAGCTGGTGCTGGCCTGTCGCGCGGCCAAGGAGCGCCTGCTCGGCCCGGACGCTCCCGAGGGCGTGCGCATCAGCGTGGCCTCGTCGGGCTCGTCGCTGGTCGGTTCCACGCTCGCCACCGAGCTCACGCGCGCGGACGTGGAGCGCATCGTGTTCGACGGTTTTCTGCCGCGCGTTGCCCGTGACGCGGTCCCCGCACGCACGCGCGCCGGCCTCGTCGCCTTCGGGCTGCCTTACGAGCAGGACGCGGCGATCACGCGTCACGTCGCGACCTTCTTTGCGAAGCACAGCTCGCGCCCGGCGCCTGACGCGCTGCTGCTCAACGGCGGGCTCTTCCGCGCCGCGCGCGCCGCAGAGCGCCTGCGTGAGATCGTCGCCGACTGGGGGCAGGACCCGGTGGAGCTCCTGGGCCATCCCGATCCCGATCTGGCCGTGGCGCGCGGCGCCGTGGTCTACGGCCTCTCTCTGGCCGGCAAGCGCCGTCGCATCCAGGGCGGTACCGCCTACGGCTTCTACGTCGCCGTGGACAGCGGCGAGACCCGCCACGCGCTCTGCGTCGTGCCGCGCGGCGCGCGCGAGGGCGAGCACCACGTCGCGCCCCTGCGCGGCCTCAAGCTGCGCGTGGGTCAGCCCGTGCGCTTCGAGCTGTTCACCCTGGACAGCAGCGAGCTCCACGCGCCGGGCGCCGTGGTGCCGCTGGACGAAGAGCGCTTCGCCCGGCTGCCACCCGTGACGACGGTGTTCGACGCCGAGGACAAGACGGGCGAGGTCGCCGTTGCGCTCGAGGGCGAGCTCAGCGCCGTGGGCACGGTCGAGCTGTCGTGCGTGGAGAGCGAGCCCGGCGCTGGCCAGCCGGCGCGGCGCTTTCGCCTGGCGTTCGATCTCCGTGGCGCAACGCCTTCCGGCTCCGAGCGGCCGCCGTCGCTGCCGCCCCGCTCCCAGGCGCCTCGTTCGCAGGCTCCCGCCGATCCGCGGGTCGTGGCTGCGCGCGAGGCCATCTCACGCGTGTTCGGCAAGAGCCGCGGCGACGTCAAGCCGCGCGAGATCAAGGATCTGTGGCGCGAGCTCGAGCGCCTGCTCGGTGAGCGCCGCGGCTGGACCCTCGAGATCAATCGCGCGCTGTTCGACGAGATCGCTGCAGGTCATGCCGGACGCCGGCGTTCGGAGGATCACGAACGCGTGTTCTGGATGCTGGCCGGCTACTGCCTGCGCCCGGGCTTCGGACACCCCGCCGACAAGGCCCGCGTCAAGAAGCTGACGCCGTTGATCGAGGCGGGTGTCGGCTTTCCGCAGTCGACGCGCGTGTGGCAGCAATTCTGGATCGCCTGGCGTCGCATCGCCGCGGGGCTCGACGAGGAGTATCAGCAGGGCCTACGCGATCTTACCGACCCGTTTCTCGCGCCCGACGAGCTCAAGCTGAAGAAGCCGAAGCAGTGGAAGCCGCAGGCGCTCGACGAGATGCTGGAGCTCGCATCCTGGCTCGAGCGTGTGCCGGCCGAGCGCCGCTCGGAGCTCGGGGCCTGGCTGCTCGAGCGCACCTGGCGCAGCCGCGATCCCAGGCTCTGGGCCGCGCTCGGCAGGCTCGGCGCGCGCGTCCCGCTCTATGCCAGCTTGCACCACGTGGTGGCTCCGCGCGTCGCCGAACGCTGGCTCGATCATCTGCTGCGCGAGCGCTGGCACGAAATGCCGACAGCGGCGCGCGCGGCGCTCGAGCTCGCGCGTGTGACCGACGATCGCGCACGCGACGTCGGCGAATCGGTGCGCAAGGAAGTCGGACAGCGACTCGAGCAAGCGAGCGCTCCAGCCGAATGGATTCGCGCCGTGCGTGAGGTCGTTTTGCAGGACGCCAATGAGCGCGCCGAGTCGTTCGCAGAAGAACTGCCGGTCGGCCTGAAGTGGGTCCCCGATCAGGAATGATCTGACCGAATCAGAGACTCGTGAGGCCATGTGTGACAGCGCCTCATGATTCGAATCACGAAGCGGTCATTTGCAGCACCGCCACACCCAAGCGTTCGTGCCCCGGTCGGTCTGTAATCCAACCGCCGCCCGTTTCCGTCTCTTTGAGCACGAACGAATGTACTGGCACGGACAAGCGCTATCGCGTTTCCTCACTCCCTTCCTGTTCGCAGTCGGCCTGGCCGGGTGCACTGGAAAAATCCCAAGTAGCCGTAGCGACGCATCGCAGCCGTCCCAGACTGAGAGCCCTGGTAGTCCCGGCGCGGTCGACTGGACCAGTTCGGCCCAGGTGAGGCCGGGAGCCGCCTACCTGCGCCGGCTGACCAACGCCGAGTACAACTCGACCGTCCACGACCTGCTCGACCAGCAGGGTGAGGTCACCGACCTCGCGGCGCTGTACGACTTCGTCCCGGACACGCGCGTTCACGGCTTCGAGAGCAACGCCACCAACGTCAACATGTCGGCCGCGGTGCTCGAGCGCTACCGGGTCGCGGCCGAGGCCATCTCCAACGAGGTGGTCGACAACGACGCCAGCCGTCAGCTCGTGCTGGGTTGTGATCCGGCGCTCGACACCCAGTGCGTCGCAGGTTTCGTCTCGCGTTTCGGAGCGCGGGCGTATCGCCGCGCCCTGGCCGCCGAAGAGAGCACGCAGCTCGTGGCGCTGGCCGCCGGGGCCGAGGATGCGCGCACGGGCGCGAAGCTCGTGATCCAGCACTTCCTGCTATCGCCGAATTTCCTGTTCCGCGTGGAAGAGGGCGAAGTGGATCCGGCGCGCCCGGATCTCCTGCGCCTGCGCGGCGTGGAGATGGCCACGCGGCTCTCGTACCTCTTGCTCGGCACCACGCCGTCGCCGGCGCTGCTGGCCTCCGGAGAGGCCGGCGAGCTCGCCACGGTCACCGGCGTCGAAGCCGCGGCGCGCGCGATGCTCGCTGACGGACGTGCCGCGGGGGCGTTGCGCCGCTTCTACGACCAGTGGCTCAGGCTCGATCGCGTCGCCAGCCTCAGCCGCGACACCGCGCTCTATCCCGAGTTCAGCCCCGAGCTCGCGCAGTCGATGCGCGAGGAGACCAACCGCGTGCTCGACGACTTGATCTGGTCGCCGGGCAAGAACTTCCTCGACTTCGTCTCGTCGCCCCGAACCTTCGTCGACGAGCGCCTGGCGGCCTTCTACGGCCTCGCGCCGGTCGTGGGCTGGCAGAGCGTGGAGCTGCCAGCCGCGCTGGGACGCGCGGGCGTGCTCGGTCACGCCGGGCTCCTGGCGCAAACCTCGCGCAGTGACCGGGCTTCGATCACGTTGCGCGGCAAGTACATCCGAGAGAACTTGC
>DATLIL010000680.1:0-3615 GCA_035539475.1 Polyangiaceae bacterium | reverse complement strand
GTCGGCAGCGGGACCGGCGCGACTGGCGGCAGCGGGGGGACCTGCGAGTTCGGGGGCCAGACCTACTACGACGGTGACACCTTCCCTGCAGGCGACGACTGCAACACGTGCACCTGCAGCGGTGGGCAGATCGGCTGCACGGCGCTCGGCTGTCCGGAAGAGGGCTGCGTCTACGACGGCGTTTTCTATCAGGTGGGCGAGGAGTTCCCCGCCGGCGACGGCTGCAACAGTTGCTCGTGCACGGCCGGCGGGACCGTGGGCTGCACGTTGATCGCGTGTAACGACTGCTCGGCCATCGAGAGCGAGTACGAGATCGCGATCGATCAGGCCAGGACCTGCGATCCGACGCTGACGGGCCAGTGCTCACAGCAGATATTCGTCGGTCTGCAGTGCGGTTGTGATTCCTTCGTCAATCCGGAGAACGCTTCCGCCATCGAGGTCGCGCAGGCCGAACAGGCCAAATACGCCGAGCAGCAATGCGGCGGTGATGTGCTCTGTGGGGAGTGTGCTCCGCCGGTGAGCTCGTACTGCTCGGCCGAGGGCCGCTGCGTCGACGTCTACGAGTTTGGCCCCGGCGCGTCCTGCAAGGTCGATGGCCAGGTCTATGCGAGCGGGACTGCGAACGTCCCCGATCCCGTCAGCTGCAACACTTGCACGTGCATCGACGGCTATCTCGAATGCTCGGACGGCGCGTACTGCCCGGAGGAGTGCCCGCCGGACACCGTGTACGACACGCAATGCGCCCAGTGCGGCGCGGGTGACGGCTGTGAGGTCATCGAGCACGCCTGCCTACCGACTTGCACTGACTCCTGCCAGGAAGGCGTCTGCATCCAGGGTGTTTGCAAGAGTCTTTGCGGCTGAAACGCCGATGGAGAAGCCATGAACCGTTCTCTCGAACGAGCCTTTTCGATCGCCGCGCTGGCCTGCGGCACGTGGTGTGCGGTGGCTTGCGGTGGCAGCTTTCACGGCAACGACGATGACGTCGGCGGCTCGGGCGGTACGGCGGGGAGTGCCGGAAGAGGCGGGCAAGCTGGTTCGGGGGGCAGCGGGGTCGCCGGCTCGAGCGCGAAGGGTGGCACGACCTCGGGCGGTACCAGCTCCGGAGGCACCGGCAGCGGCGGAACCTGCGAGTGGAATGGCCAGATCTACGAAGCAGGGGACACGTTTCCCGCGGGCGACGGCTGCAACAGCTGCTCCTGCGGGCCCGATGGATCCGTGGGCTGCACGCTAGCCATCTGCGACCAATGCAGCGAGAGCCAGGCCGCCTATTCGGCTGCGTTCGACGAGGCGAAGGCCTGCGACCCCATGCAGCCCGATCCCTGCTCCGAGTCGGTCTCCGTCGGTCTGGTGTGCGGCTGTTATTCCTTCTTCAACCCCGAACATGCTGACGCGATCGCGCGGCTGGTGGCGGCGCAACAAGACTACTCCGCGCTGTCTTGTGCAGGCGACGTGCAGTGTGAGCCCTGTCTGCCGCCGACGAGCGCTCATTGCTCCGCCGAAGGCGTCTGCGTCGACGTCTTCGACGACAATCCGGGCGGCGCTTCATGTGTGGTGGAGGGCCAGGTCTACCCGAGCGGTAGCTCCAACGTCCCCGATCCGTTCAGCTGCAACACCTGCCAGTGCGTCGACGGTCAGCTCTCTTGCACCGAGATCAACTGCCCCGAGGCTTGTCCGCCTGACACTGCGCCCAGCACTCAGTGCGCCGAGTGTGGTCCCATCGACAACTGCCTGTCGGTCGAGACGGGGTGCCTGCCCTCCTGCACCGACATCTGTGAATTCGGCGCCTGTATAGACGGCGTCTGTCGGATGGTCTGTGGATAGAGGTTCAGCCATGTCACGATTCCTCCTGCTCCTGCTCCCAGTTTTCGTGTTCACGGCCTGTGGTGGCTCCTTTTCCGAGGACGACGACGAACCCGGAGGGCAGGCGGGTACCGCCGGCTCGGGCAGCGGTGGCCGGAGCTGCATGCCTGGCGAAACGAGCTCCGACGGTTGCAACACCTGCACCTGCATGGATGGTCAATTCGCCTGCACCGCCGTCTACTGTCCCGACTACGACTGCACGTACGACAAGGTCGTCTACCGGGCGGGAGAGAGCTTTCCGTCCACGGATGGTTGCAACACCTGCACTTGCTCGGATGACGGCACGGTCAACTGTACGGAGCGCGACTGTCTGAGCTGCGAAGACGTCGAGGCGGAGAGCGAAGCGGCGGTGGCCGAGGCCAAGACCTGCGACGCGCAACAAGGCAACCAGTGCACCCAGATCATCGCCGGTGCGCTCGACTGCGGTTGCCCGACGTACGTCAACCCCGCGAACGAGGCTGCGGTCGCCGCGGTCGCCGCCGCTCACGAGCAGTACGCGGACCTGATGTGCGGGCCATCGCCCTGCGACTGCGCCAGCCCGAGTGGTGCCGTGTGCGCGAATGGCCAGTGCGTGGACCTCTGGGACGGCGCCGCTGCATCCTGCATGGTGAACGGCGACGTCTATCCCAGCGGCTCGAGCGGCTTTCCCGGTCCGCTCGGCTGCAACACCTGCTCCTGCGACAACGGCCAGCTCACCTGCACCGAAGAGGGCTGCTCCAGCGCCTGTCCTCCCGACAGCGTGAACGGCTCACAATGCGCTCAGTGCGGCCCGACCGACGCCTGCGAGATCGTGGAGTACACCTGCCTCAAGCTGTGCGCCGACACCTGCGACACGGGCGTGTGCCTCGACGGCGTGTGCAGGAACGTCTGCGGCTAGCCTTTCATCGCGCCTTGGCTGCCGCCACGATGGCGTCGGCAATTTCGCGGTAGCGTTCGCCGAAGTGATGGCCACCGTCGAAGACGATGGTCTCGGCGCCCGCGGCCGCGAGCTCGGGACAGAGACTGTTCGGCTCCTTGCTGCCGGCGACGCAGAGTACCCGGGCGAGGTCGAGCCGCTTGGCCTCCGGTGCCACCGCCAGATCGGAGGCTCGCCGCTGGTCTGCCAGCAGGTCCCGCAGGTGAAACTCGAAGCCTACCTCGGGTTCGAGGCCCAGGAGCGCGACCAGCGCGACACGCTGCCGCAGATCGGCTGGCAGTCGGTTCACGACGAAGGGCATGACGTCTGCTCCACGCGAATAGCCGATCAAGACGAAACGTCGCGGCTGCCAGCGCGAGTACCATGAGCCCAGATTTGCTGGCCTTGATCATTCGAGTCTCCCGTTCGAGGGAGGTGCATCGCGCATACCATCGACGTTTCTTGCCTTCGATTCGCGCGAATACGCGGCCACTGTGGTGAGGGAAACGTGACTCGTGCGGCACAGCGCAACGGATCCGTTTTCAGCGCGGCCCAGTGACAGTTCGCATCAGCGTGTTACGATCGACACCAGACGTCGGGCGCCACTGGAGGCGTGATTGGCCCGCGCAAGGATCGAAAAGCTTTCACCCGTGCTCGCGCTCGCGCTCTTCGCTGCGGCGCTCTGGCTGCTGCATCGCCAGCTTACATCAATCGAAGGCTGCCGCTGCGAAGACTTCGGCGAACGCTACCGCGAAATTGCCGACGCCATCGTGGCGGCAGCCAAGGCGCGATGAAAGGCTAGCCGCAGACGTTCCTGCACACGCCGTCGAGGCACACGCCCGTGTCGCAGGTGTCGGCGC
>DATLIL010000679.1:0-3556 GCA_035539475.1 Polyangiaceae bacterium | reverse complement strand
AGCCGAGCGCGCTGGCCTGGTCCCGGATGGCGCATGAGAAGCCGTGCCAGGTGGTGGCCTCTGCGTTGGCGAAATGAAAGATGCCCGGGGCTTCGGTGGCGAGCAGCGCGAGCGCCGTGTCGGCCAGGTCGCCCGCATACGTGGGCCGGCCGCGCTGGTCGGCCACGACACGTAGCGTGGGCTGTCGCGCCATCAGCTCGAGCATGGTGGTCACGAAGTTCTTGCCGTTTTCGCCGAACAGCCAGGAGGTGCGCACGATCAGCAGACGCACCCCGCGCTCCGCGGCGCGCAAGAGCTGGCGCTCGCCGTCGAGCTTGGTGCGGCCATACACGCCGCTCGGCGCGCACGGCGCCCCCTCGTCGTACGGCAGGCTGGACAGTCCGTCGAAGACGTAGTCGGTCGAGAAGTGGAGCACGCTGGCGCCGACGGCTGCCGCGGCTTGCCCGATGTTTCCCGGGCCGTCGCCGTTCACTCGCTGACACAGGGCCGTCTCGCGCTCGGCGTCGTCGACCCGCGTGTAGGCCGCGCAGTTGACAATCGCCGTCGGGCGCTCACGCTCGGCGAATTCGAGCACGCGCGCGGAGTCGCCGATGTCGAGCTCGAGGTCGGTGGCCACGAACGGGATGCCGCTCCGCTCGAGGCGGATCGCGATGGCGCTGCCCAACATGCCGCGCGCGCCGGCCAGCCAGACCTTCATCTCCGCATCCGCTTCTTGAACTCAGCAAAGCTCTCGCCGGCGCGATCGCGCGCGGAGAGCAGCGGCGACTCGAGCGGCCAGGTCACGCCGATCTCGGGGTCGTCCCAGCGCAGCGTGCACTCGGTCTTGGGGTCGTACACGGTCGAGACCTTGTACAGCACGTCCGCTGTCTCGCTCAGCACGCAAAAGCCGTGAGCGAAGCCGACCGGCAGGAACAGCTGCTCGTGGGTCTCGGCGTCGAGCGTGACGCCCTCCCACTGGCCGAAGGTGGGCGAGTCGGGGCGAATGTCGACGGCGACGTCGAAGATGCGCCCGGTGCCCACGCGCAGGAGCTTGGCCTGGCCGGGCGTCGACTGATAGTGCAGCCCGCGCAGCGTGCCATTGACCGAACGCGAGTGAGTGTCCTGGACGAAGCGGCATTCGACGCCAGCGGCCAGGTAGCGCGGCTCGGAGTAGCTCTCGAGGACGAAGCCGCGCGCGTCACCGAACACGTCCGGGGTGATCAGGCGCAGGCCTGGCAGCTTGAGCTCGCGAGATTTCATGGGGACTAGCCGGGGATCCGAGCCTCGGAGAGCAGGCTCTTGAGGTAGGTGCCGTATTCGCTCTTGCCGTATCCGATCGCGAGCTTCTCCAGCGCCGCCGCGTCGATGAAGCCCATGCGGTAGGCGATCTCTTCGATGCAGGCGATGCGCGTGCCCTGGCGCTTCTCGAGCACGCCGACGAATTGACCGGCCTCCAGCAAGCTCTCGTGGGTCCCGGTGTCGAGCCAGGCCATGCCACGGCCCATGAGCTTGACGCGTGCGCGTCCGCCCTCGGCGTACAGGCGGTTCACGTCCGTGATCTCGAGCTCACCTCGCGCCGAGGGCTTGAGCGACGTCGCCTTGTCGAGCACCGTGTTGTCGTAGAAGTAGAGCCCGGTGACGGCGATCCGCGATTTCGGCTGCTTGGGCTTCTCTTCGATGCTGAGGACCCGCCACTGGTCGTCGAGCTCGACGACGCCGTAGCGCTCGGGATCCTGCACGCCGTAGCCGAACAGGACGCAGCCCTCGAGCTCCTTGCGTGCCTCGCGCAGCATCTGCGGCAAGCCGTTGCCGTAGAAAATGTTGTCGCCGAGGACCAGCGCGACCTGTTCGCTGCCCACGAACTCGCGACCGATGAGGAAGGCTTCGGCCAGACCGTTGGGCGCGGCCTGTTCAGCGTAACTGAACGACATGCCCATCGCGCTGCCGTCGCCCAGCAAGCGCTGGAACAGCGGCAGATCGAGCGGCGTGGAGATGACCAGCACCTCGCGGATGCCGGCCAGCATCAGCACCGAGAGCGGGTAGTAGATCATCGGTTTGTCGTAGACGGGCAGGAGCTGCTTCGACACGACGCGCGTCAGGGGATAGAGCCGCGTACCGCTCCCGCCCGCCAGGATGATGCCCTTCATCGAGCCTCCTCCGTAGGACAACCAGCCACGAGCGAGCCAGGGAACCTCACGGGGCCAATCTTGCTCAGCTTTCGCGGTTTGCCAAGGGCCGAGGGCTCCTGTTATCTCCAAGGCGTTGGTCCCCGACGACGATGAGCACAGCACGCTCGAGCTCCAGTCCGGCTTGCCCAGTGCGGCCGCCTCGAAGCCGGCGTGTTTGACCGTCGTGGCCTGCGCCGACGGCTCGGTCGTCGGCCGCCATGTCTGGATCGGCGAGGGCGGCGAGCTCAAGGTCGGGCGCAACCCCGAGGAGGGGCTGAAGCTCGGAGATCCGCGCGTTTCGCGCGTACAATTCCGCGTCGGTTGGGATAGCCGCCAGGGGCGCCATCGCTTCACCGACGCGGGCAGCCGGAACGGCACGTTCCTCAACGGTCGCGCCCTCGACTCGTCCGTGCTGAACGACGGTGACGTGCTCCGCGCCGGGGACACGCTCCTGGTGTTCGACTACGGCGACGCGATGGCGGAGCGGCGCAACCAGGCCGCGCGCGCCGCCAAGAGCGTGCTGCCGGTCCTGCTGCAAGGACCCACCGGCACGGGCAAGGAGCTCCTGGCGCGCTACATCCACGAACAGAGCGCACGCTCCGGCGCGTACGTGCCCGTCAACTGCGCCGCGCTGCCGCGTGAGCTCCTGGCTGCGGAGCTGTTCGGTCACACACGCGGCGCGTTCTCGGGCGCTGCGGTGTCGCGCCCGGGGCTCTTCGCTGCGGCCGAGAGCGGCACGCTCTTCCTCGACGAGATCGGCGACATGCCGCTCGAGCTACAACCGTCGCTGCTGCGGGCGGTGGAGCTCCGCACGATTCGTCCCGTCGGCGCGGACAGCGAGGCCACCATCGACGTGCGCATCGTCGCAGCGACCAACCAGGATCTGGACAGCGCCTGCAAGGCGGGCCGCTTTCGTCACGATCTGCACGCTCGCCTGGCGCAGATCGTGATCCATTTACCGGCGCTGACCGGGCGCCGACGCGAGATCCTCGCGCTGCTGCGTACGCTGGCCGAGCGTGAAGGCGCGGAGCTCACGATCGAGCCGGATGCCGCCGAAGCGATCTTGCTCTGGGAGTGGCCGCGGAACGTGCGAGAGCTCGAGGCGCTCGTGCGCTCGCTGGTCGTGGTTCGCGGCTCGACGACGCTCACCCTGGCAGAGCTCACGGAGCTCAAGGCAGACGTGGTCGAGCACCTGCGCGAGGAGCGCGCCGGCGCGGATCCGGCGTTCGGCACCGAGGGCAATCCGCTAGCCGATCGTGAGCGCCTGCGTGAGCTCATCGAGCGCGCCGCCGGCAATATCAGCCAGGTCGCGCGCGAGCTCGGTGTGACCCGCGCCCAGGTCTACCGCTGGATGAAGCGACTGGGGCTGAGCCACAAGGAGTAGGGGCCCCCCCTCGCACAAAAATCCC